>JAGODW010000134.1 GCA_017998025.1 Spirochaetales bacterium | reverse complement strand
GAAAAGGAACTCCTTATGAAAGAAATTCATCATAGGGTTAAAAACAACCTTCAGCTCGTATCCAGTTTATTGAATTTAGAGAAAGAGTCTATGTTCGATTCCCGGGATGTTGCCTATCTGGAGGATTGCAGGAATCGAGTCCACTCTATGGCGCTTGTTCATGAGAATCTGTATGAATCGGAGCATTTAGATCGAATATCACTACATTCGTACTGTGAAGATTTGTTTTCCAATCTGGAACTAACATATCGGCTGAACGAAAGAGGAATTACTTTGGAGAGAGATATCCAGAACCGGGACATGGATCTGGAGGTAGCAGTTCCCCTGGGGCTTTTAATTACAGAACTGGTTTCCAATGCGGCACAGCACGGATTTCCTGTGGGGGGTGGGTGTATCAGGGTTCGATATGGTGAGGCGGAACCGAAGGGATGGATGCTGCTCGAAGTGAAAGATACAGGAGTAGGTTTTCCAGAAGATTTCGATCCTGCTGCCTCCCGTGGGTTGGGACTCCAATTGGTCGATTCTCTGGTGAGTCAGTTGAATGGAACTCTTCAATGGCAGAGCGGAAAGGGAGTAACGGTTCAGATTATATTCCCTACCTGAGAGAAAAATTCTAACGAGGTGTCGATTGCATGTATTACTTTGATGCCAATGCTACTACTCCCATTCATCCGGCTGTGTATGCACGGATGGAGCTCTTTTTGAAAGAAGAATTTGGGAATCCTTCCAGTATTCACCGCTGGGGGCAGCGAGCAAGAAATGCCGTAGAAGAGGCGAGGTTTCAGGTTGCAGAATTCCTTCGCTGCAATCCTACGGAAGTTGTCTTTACCGGGTCCGGGACAGAGGCAAATAACCTGGCTATCTTTGGAGTAGTAAATCGCATTGCCGAACAGAAAGCCACTTCCCTAAGGAACCTTTCAGGGCACTGCGTGGTGTCTGCGATTGAGCATAGTTCGGTATTAGACCCCTTCCGATGGCTTGAAGGCTGGGGTGTGGATATCTCTTACATTGCTCCCGGACCCCAGGGGAGGATTGATCCCAATAGGATTTTAGAGGCAATTCGGCCCGATACTTTTTTGGTTTCCCTCATGCAGGTAAATAACGAAACAGGAGTAATTCAGCCGGTGAAAGAGATTTCCACGGTTACTCGTGAGCGGAGAATCTCTCTCCATGTGGATGCGATTCAAGGAGCAGGGAAGATTCCTGTGGTTCCTTCCGAACTGGGGGCTGATCTTCTGACTCTGGCTCCCCATAAATCAGAAGGACCTAAGGGGGTAGGTGTTCTCTACCTCCGTCGAGGTTTGAAGATCGCTCCTCTGATTCAGGGGGGCTCATTGGATGGCGGGGTAAGGGGAGGCACGCATAATGTACCCGCGATTGTAGGATGCGGAGCTGCTTTTGCACGGATCGATGAGGAGTATTTAAGTACAATACCTATAAAAACCGCTCTACGGGACAGATTTGAACAAACTCTGGAAGCTAAACTGGGAGCAGAGATAAACGGCAAGAGAGTGGATCGGGTCTGGAACACTTCAAATTTATCCTTCCCCGGGATATCATCTGAAGTGCTATTGGTCCGACTGGATCAGGCGGGTATTGCCGCTTCCCGCGGATCCGCGTGCACAGCTGGTTCTACGAAACCTTCCTATGTTCTTCTTGCCATGGGGTTGGAACGGGACAGGGTCTTATCCTCCCTTCGGTTCTCCTTTCTTCCTTCCGTAACGGAAGAGGAAATCGATCGGGCAATAGAGATCATTCAAGAATGCGTGGCTAAATTACGGAAATAGGAAAAGGTAATATAAAAGAAATATTTGATTTTAGCGCAGCACCGATTGGCGGAAATACTGTTCTTATGGTAAGGTTCAATAAATGAATAGCCTGAACGATGATTTTATTATTCAACGAATCCAGAAGCTAAAGAAAGAACAAGATGCGGTGATCCTGGCCCATAACTATCAAATTCCGGAAATACAGGATCTGGCAGATTTTACGGGTGATAGTCTGGAGTTGAGCATCAAAGCTTCTGAGCTAAATTGTAAGGTATTGGTCTTCTGCGGGGTTCGATTCATGGCTGAAACAGCCAAGATCCTCTCTCCTCAAAAATTAGTGCTTCTACCCGTGGCAGAAGCTGGATGCCCCATGGCAGATATGATCACCCCGGATGAGTTAATTGCCTTTAAGGCACAGCATCCCGGGGCTATCGTTGTTTGTTATGTAAATTCCACAGCAGATGTAAAGGCGGAATGTGATATCACCGTAACTTCTGCCAATGCAGTACAGATCGTTTCCGATCTACCCCGGGATCGGGAAATTATTTTCCTTCCGGATAGGCATCTAGGAGCCTATGTAGAAAGAGTAACCGGCCGATCCATGATACTGTGGCCCGGATACTGCGCAACCCATGCACGGATCACCCCGGAAGATATCCGCAGGATGCGGAATCAGTATCCGGATGCGATCGTGCTGGTTCATCCGGAATGCCCGTTAGACACGATTCAAGAGGCAGACGAGGTGCTGAGTACCGGGGGAATGTGCAGTTTTGTACGAAACTCACCCGGCAGGAGATTTGTCGTGGCAACGGAACTGGGCATCATTCATCGGTTAAAGAAGGAAAATCCCCGGGCAGAGTATTACCCCGTTTCTCCTCAGACGGTTTGTCCGAATATGAAACTTACCCGGCCGGAAGATGTTCTTTCTGCCCTGGAACGGAAGGAATATGCTATCGAGGTTCCAGAGTCTATCCGTGTACGGGCTGAACTGCCCATCCGAAGAATGCTTGCGGGCAGCCTTGTGTAACGAAGCAATGACCGCTTCTATCAAAACTAATGAAACACTTTTACAACAGCAGATACAGGGTATACAGGCTGATCCGCGAAAACCCCGGCAGGTTGTAGCTGCCATGAGTGGAGGTGTGGATTCTTCTGTAGCAGCGTACCTGATGAAACAAGCGGGAGTAGAGGTAATCGGAGTTACCCTTCGGTTACGGCCCTGTTCTGAGGATCAGCCGGAACAGAGGAAGGCCTGCTGTGGCGCGGAGGATTCTCTCCATGCCCGGGTCACCGCCTCCCGGATCGGGATTGATCATTATTTTCTCGATTATCAGAAAGAGTTCTTTGAAGAAATACTAACAACCGCCTGGAAGGAGTATAGCCGGGGAAGAACGCCCAACCCCTGCGTTCTGTGTAACAGGTTCCTGAAGTTCGGCAGGCTTGTGCAGTATGCAGAACAGATCGGTGCAGATGGGATAGTTACAGGACACTATGCGCGAATTCTACCCTTGCCTGATAGAGAGGGTATAGGACTGTTCCGGGGGATCGACCCGGTAAAAGACCAGAGTTATTTTCTTTTTGGAATTGAACGGGAGGTTCTTGCCAGATGCTGGTTTCCTCTGGGAAGCCTGGAAAAAAAGGATGTTCGGGCTTTAGCCCGGGTTATAGGTCTCAGTAATGCAGAAAAACGGGAAAGCCAGGATGCCTGCTTTGGAGTTCCAGGGGAATCCTTTGCAGATACACTTCGACGGCTATTTAACGAGAAAAGAGTTTTGGGGAACTTTGTCGATGAAACGGGAAAAGTACTGGGGCCGCATACGGGTATTCATAACTATACGCTGGGGCAGAGGAGAGGTCTTAACGTTGCCCTGGGAAAACGTCTCTATGTTTCCCGTATAGATCCGGAAACAGGAACGATTGTATTAAGTTCTGAAGAGGAAGCTCTTCGCCGCTCTTCTCTGGAAGCAGAAGGGGTAAACTGGCTGGATCCTTTCTTCAGGGAGAGGCCGTTCAAGGGGGAAGTACAGGTTCGGTATACCCAGCATCCGGTTCCAGGGGAAATTTCCCCATCAGAGGAGGGGATTCGTATCCAATTTAAGGAACCTATTCGGGCCATAACCCCTGGCCAGGCAGCTGTTGTTTATAAAGGAGAGGAGGTAATCTGCGGGGGATGGATTCGGTAGTTATCCGTACGATTCAACCAAGTCCCAGAGAGCCTGTACCGACGGTACATCAGAGGCAAATCGGCAGGTGGATCGGCTACGGTAGGTAAACCATCCGCCAGTAACGGTTTCCAGTTCTTTTGTTGTAGCCAGCCATACCGGAGTATCTGCCCCTTCTTCCGGACTTTCATGACCTCCGAATCCCAGGCTGTTAGAAAGAGGAGTATTTACCTCTCCGGGATGACACGCATTCACGGTTACCCGGGAACCGTACTGCTCTTTTAGGAAAGCAGCCCAGGCAGATGCAAGCATCCGTTCCGCCTGCTTAGACTGTCTGTAGGCAGTGCCGGTATCGTACTTTCGGCGTTTAAACTCAGGATCCGTAACATCAAGGCCTCCCGCCCAGCTGCTGGCTACTACTACAATACGGCTGGGCGTTTCATCCGCTGAGTGAGCCAGGATATCAGAAAATGCTTTTATCAAGCGGTGGTACCCCAGCACATTTACAGCCCATTGTGCTTCAATCCCTTCCGGGGTTTGTTCCCGTTTTGGGGGAGTAACAGATCCATTAATGATGAGAATGTGGAGAGGACCTTTCCAGTTTTCTCTTAAAGTTCGGATGGATTTGGCGTCCCCCTGGTCCAATAAAACGGGTGGAAGAATCGATCTTATTTTTTTTACAGCAGATAAGTGGTTCTGTACTGTTTGTATTTTTTCCGGATTTCGTCCGGAAGGAACTACCTCAATCCCCTTCACCCGGTTCAGCCCTTCTACAAGTGCCTGGCCGATAACACCGGTAGCTCCTGTTACCAGGGCTATCCGTTTTGTTTCTTTTTCCATACCTAAAAGGTACTGAGATACAGGCAGGATTGGAAATAAAAGTATTCAGGCCTTGACGATCTCTTTAACTTTTTTTATCATGCTTTTAAAAGCGTGCGAGCGTCGTATAACGGCATTACCCGAGCTTCCCAAGCTCGTGACGAGGGTTCGACTCCCTTCGCTCGCTTAAGAGTCGAAACGAGCGGATGCGCCATAGAAGGAGGGTAGCATGGAAGACCTGGTACCAGAACTGGAAAAGCGGCGCGCAAAACGGGCACTATCTGACAAGCCTATTCCTCAGGAAGTAGTTGAGCGAATTCTAAAAGCGGCTATTCTTGCCCCTTCCTGTTTTAATAACCAGCCCTGGCGGTTTATTGTAGCACAGGATCCAGAAAGCCTTTCAAAGGTAAAAAGCTGTCTTTCTTCCAACAACAAATGGGCTACTGCTTCACCCTTGATTATTCTCGTTGCGACAAAGGCGGATCTCGATTGTAAGCTGGAGGGCGAGAGAGAGTATGCGCTGTTTGATACAGGAATGGCGGTAATGGCTCTCCAGCTCCAGGCGATTCGGGAAGGACTCTATGCGCACCCGATTGCAGGGTACAAGGT
>JAGODW010000133.1 GCA_017998025.1 Spirochaetales bacterium | reverse complement strand
AGGCAGGGGTATCCCCCGGGGTGATCCGGTGGTGTGAGAGCTGGATGTTCCGCGGGCGGGTGTTTCTTAGCCGCTTCCCCCTGCCACGGCCCTTGCTGGATGTGTGGCTACGGATGCAGGAAACCCCGTTATCGCAAAAACGTCCGTACCTGCCCCAGTATGCCTTACAGTAACTTAGCTATCACACCCCCAAGCTTCGTGACACTAACAAATGCTTAAAAATAGGAAGAAGGGGGAGTAGAGCTTCTTAACAAGGGAGCCAGGTACCGGCCTGTATGGGATTTAGAAAAACGAATCTTTTGATTGGTTTCTCGTTTTGTCCCCGGGCTATCAATCTCCGCTACCTCTTCCGGTGTGCCTTCTGCAACTATCTGTCCTCCTTCCTCTCCTCCTTCAGGCCCAAGGTCAATAATCCAATCGGCTTCTGCAATTAGGTCCAGGTTGTGTTCAATTACTATAAGGGAATGACCTGCATCTACCAATCGGTGAAGGACTGAAAGGAGCCTTTCGATGTCAGCAGTATGAAGACCGATGGTAGGTTCGTCGAGGATATAGAGAGTTCGGGTTATGCCCCGGTTGGAATTCCGGCCGATTTTGGCAAGTTCTGTTACCAGCTTTAACCGCTGGGCTTCACCCCCGCTCAATGTAGGGCTGGGTTGACCTAATGTAAGGTACCCAAGACCTACCTCCTCCATTAACGCGAGGGGATGCTGAATTGCGGGGAAAGAAGAAAAGAAGGGTAAGGCCTCGTCTACACTCATGGCAAGCACATCCGCGATAGATTTTCCTTTAAATTGGACAGAACAGGTTTCTTCTGAAAACCGTTTGCCGCCGCATACCTCGCAGAGAACCTCGGCACGGGGAAGGAAACTCATTTCTACCTTTTTTGTGCCCTGCCCGTCGCAGGCGGGGCAGCGTACTCCTGGAACGTTAAAAGAGAACCGGCTGGGTGTATACCCCCGTACCCGGGCTTCTGGCAATTCTGAGAAGAGGCGTCGGATTGGATCCCAGAATCCGATGTAGGTGGCAGGGCAGGAACGGGGTGTTTTCCCGATGGGTGTCTGATCCACCTCTAAAACCCGGTTTAGAGATTCCCATCCTGATAGGGATCGACAACCCTGCAGGGGAAAGGGAGACCTCTTTTTCTCCAGTATACGATCGAGGGATGTACGGAGCGTATCCCGTACAAGCGTACTTTTTCCACTCCCGCTTACACCGGTTACTACGACAAACCGTTGTAGCGGGATCTCTATCGTTAAATCTTTCAGGTTATGCATATGGGCCCCCTCTATCGTTAATCTGAGCGTTTCCTCTGTAACGGGACGTCGAACGCCTCGAATAGGATGGGCGAGGGGATGGGTGAGGTATTTTCCTGTGATACTTGTCGGATTTTGAGCAATGAGTACCGGGGAGCCATGAGCTAATACGTATCCTCCCTGAACACCCCCTCCGGGGCCTAAGTCGATAATATAGTCTGCCTGCCGGATCGTAGCCTCATCATGTTCTACCACGAGGAGGGTATTACCTTTCGTTTGCAGCTTTCTAAGGGTTGCTAAAAGCTGTTCATTATCCCGGCTATGTAACCCGATGGTGGGTTCGTCCAGAATGTAACAAACTCCCCGCAAGTTTGATCCCAGCTGTGCAGCCAGACGGACCCTCCGGCTTTCTCCACCGCTTAAAGAGGGGGAGGAACGATCGAGATTCAGGTAAGACAACCCTACCTCCTCCAGGAAGGAAAGCCGATTCAGAAGCTCCGGGAGAATCTCTTTACCGATCTCCAATTCCCTCCCTTGCAGCTGAACATGGGAGAAAAATCGGATGGCTTCTTTCACGGAAAAGCCTGCTATGTCGGCGATAGAAAGGCCTTGAAATTGTACTGCTAAAGCTTCAGGGTTAAGCCTTTTCCCGCTACAAACAGGGCAGGGGATTTCTTCTCCCTCATACCATTCGTTCCACCAGATTTCCTCTCCGGTTTGGTTTTCGTCAAATCCAGCTATAACAAGCCCGGTTCCATAACAACGCGGGCACCATCCATGCTTACTATTAAAGGAGAAGAGCCGGGGGTCTGGTTCCGGAAAACTTTTTCCACAGGAACCACACATGCGCCGGGTAGAGTAGAGGAGTTCTTTTCCTTGAATAGAAACGCGGATAGAGCCTTTTCCCAGTTGCAACCCTGTTTCTATACCTTTCAATATCCGGCCTTCCAGGGGGAGTGTTACATCGAGGGGAATAGGAAGATCTATCGTATGCTCTTTATATCGGTTTAATGAAGGCCAATTGTCTACCGGGTGTATAGCGCCATCCACACGGAGGGCTGGATACCCCCGGGAACGGGCCCATTCTGCTAGATCCCTGTAAAGCCCTTTTCTATTTGTAACCAGGGGTGCATAGAGTTGTACCGATTCATCGATAGCCTTCTCAAGTTGAGAAAGAATCAGCGTTGTGATGGTTTCAGGAGTTTGCATCTGTATTGGAGTATGGCACTCCGGACAGTAGTAGGTACCTAACTTGGTGAACCAGAGGCGGAGGAAATGATAGATTTCCGTAACTGTAGCTACCGTGCTTTTTCTTCCTCCCCGGCTTGTTCGTTGTTCGATCGAAACCGTAGGGGGTACGCCTGCAACCTCATCCACTTCAGGCCGGGGAAGTACTTCCATGAACTGCCGGGCGTACGCATTGAGAGTTTCCAGGTACCGGCGCTGCCCTTCTTCAAAAATAATGTCAAAGGCTAACGTGCTTTTTCCGCTTCCGCTTACTCCAGTAATCACGGTAAACGTATCCCGGGGGCAGGAAACATGGATGTTTTTCAGGTTGTGTTCCCGGGCCCCCAGGACTTGAATGGTAGAATCAGTGATTGTAGAATCGGCTATCGTGCTATTCCGGTAGGCGGCCTCAGATTCGGCCACTAGCTGGAAAGATGGAGTGATAAACCCGGAAGGAGCCAGGTACCGGGTTAACGCCTGTCCTGTTCTGCTTTCCGGTACCTGCAGGATTTCAGTAAGTCCTCCCTGAGCTACCAGTTTTCCCCCTTCTTCGCCCCCTTCAGGGCCCAGATCGATGATAGAGTCTGCAGAAGCGATTACATCGAGGTTGTGTTCTATTACCATCAGGGAATGCCCTGCTTCAAGGATCTTATGAAATACAGAAAGAAGTACCGCTATATCCTCGAAATGAAGACCGGTAGTAGGTTCATCCAGAAGAAAAAGAATATGGGAAGAGCGGGATACCTTCTTTTTGGCAAGGTGTCCGGAAAGCTTCAAACGCTGGGATTCGCCCCCGCTCAGGGTAGGAACCGGCTGGCCAAGCTTCAAATATCCCAATCCTACATCGATAAGCGGGGTTAATGCAGAGGAAATCTCTCTATTGTCCTGGAATATCTCCCGGGCTTCTTCTGCGGTGAGTTCCAAAACGTCTGCAATCGACAAAGACCTGTCGGATTCGGACGGGTAGGCAACCTCCAGCACCTCCGGTTTATACCGTTTCCCGTCACACTCGGGGCAACGGAGATAGATATCGCTTAAAAATTGCATCTCCACCCGTTCAAAGCCTTTTCCCTCGCACGCAGAGCATCGGCCGTTTCCCGAGTTAAAACTGAAGGTTCCCGGGGTAAATCCCCGTTCTTTGGCTAAAGGCAGACCAGCGAAGAGCTTCCGGATTCCGTTGAAAGCACCGATGTAACTCACCGGATTGGAACGGCTCGATTTACCGATAGGAGTCTGATCCACGAAAATTACATCATCAATCGTTTCGTACCCGGTCATTCCCGAAATATACTTGAGTTGACTGGCGCCTTCTCCGTGCTCGATCAGTTTTCGCAGGTTGGGGTACAGGACCTCTTCCAGCAATGTGGATTTTCCAGAGCCACTCACACCGCTGATAACTACGAATTGGTGAAGGGGAATCGACACAGTAAGGTTTTTTAAGTTGTGGACGGTAGCTTGCTGGATGGTGAAACATTCTCTAAGGAACGCGGCCTTTCCGGGGGTACTGATCTTTCGGGCTAACTTTTCCCCTCTTAGATACTGAGCCGTCAGAGTAGAAGCGTTGCGGAGAAGTTCATCCCGGGTACCGGCAAAGACTATAGAACCACCCTTTTCTCCAGGGCCGGGCCCCATATCCAGAATATAATCGGCGGATTGGATTACCTCCGGGTCGTGTTCTACGATCAACAGGGTGTTTCCCTTGTCCCGCAATCGATGGAGAACCCGAATCAATCGGTTGATATCCCGTGAATGGAGGCCAATGCTCGGTTCATCCAGGACAAAGAGGGTATTTACCAGAGAAGCGCCCAGCGCAGTAGTAAGGTTGATCCTCTGTACTTCTCCTCCGCTTAAAGTTCGGGATTGACGATCCAGAGTAAGGTAGGAAAGCCCTACATCGTTTAAGTACCCTAACCGGCTTAAGACTTGCTGGAGAAGGGTCCTGCAGGTAGGTTCCTGTTCCGGGGTCAGGGGCAAACGGGAAAGGAACTCACTGCATTCCTTTAAGGGAAGGATAGCCAGTTCATGGAAGTTTAATCCTCCTTCTTCCAGGCTTCCTCCCAACCGCCAGAGCAACGACTCCTGGGTTAATCGGGCTCCGCCGCATTCCGGGCAGATCCGGTAATCCCTGTACCGGGAGAGAAGAACCCGTATATGCATTTTGTAGGAACGGCTCTCGAGCCATTCAAAGAACCTTCGAACCCCATACCATTTACCCTCTTCCCAGCTCCCCTCTCCTTCCAGTACCCATTGCTGTTCTTCCTTGGAAAGGTCTTTCCAGGGAATATCCAGTCGTATTCCCCGTTTTTGGGCGAAACTCTCCAGGTCTTCCTGGGATTCAGCGTAACTGCTGGTTCGCCACGGTTTAATGGCGCCCTCTCGTAGGGATAGGGTTCCATCGGGTATCACAAGGGAATAATCCACATCAATGATCCGGCCGAACCCTCTACAGCGGGGGCAGGCACCCAGAGGAGAATTAAAGGAAAAGAAGTTTGGAAAGGGCTCCTGGTAGTGAATATCACAGTCGGCGCAGTGAAGGTCTGTAGAGAATTTGAGTGTAGAATCTATCCGGGTTCTGTCCTCTCCCAGCCGGTATATGGTTAGCCGTCCTTTCCCAAAGCGAAACGCAGCCTCCAGAGCCTCCCGGGTACGACTATAGGTCTCGGGGGAGAGAAGGATACGGTCCTGAATAACTTCGAGGGATTCCGGGGTTTCGGTAAAAAAGTGAGTGTATCCCTGAGCACCCAGAACTTCTTTCATGGATTCGACCTGTATTTCCGGGGAAAGGGGAACCGAAAAGGTAATAACGATAGGAACGGGTTGTTGCTGCAAATACGAACCCGGTTTTATTTTTAGTATATTGGATTTTTTCTGCGGTGATCTGTCCTCTCTTGAAAAT
>JAGODW010000132.1 GCA_017998025.1 Spirochaetales bacterium | reverse complement strand
CTTCTGTTGCATTCCTCTTTTTTGTACCCCTATCTGTATAGCTTTCAAAAGGTTTTCCCTGCTGATGGGTTTCGTAATATACCCATCCATACCCCCTTCCAGAGCTTGAGTATAAACGTCGGGAAGAACATGAGCTGTTACTGCTATGATAGGAACCTGTTGATTCAATGTTCCTGCCTCTCCATTTCGAATTCTCTGAGTTGTTTCAATACCATTCATTTCCGGCATTTCTATGTCCATCAGTACCAGATCCCAGGGATCATTCTGCAAACAGAAGATCGCCTCCTTTCCGCTGGATACAGCCTTACTCTGTAAACCCAGACTTTTAAGCAGGGCTTCTCCTACCAGCCGATTCATAGCGTTGTCCTCTACCAACAAGATCCGTAACTTATGTTCCAGATTCACCGGCTTTTCAATAGGAGTCACTCTATCCGCGAGTGTATCCGGGACTTCTACCGTCTTTGCTCGTATGGTAAATACAAAGGTGCTCCCCTTCCCTTCGATGCTCTTTACCTGGATATTCCCCCCCAGCATCTCTACAAATCGTTTTGAAATTGTTAAGCCTAAGCCCGTACCTCCGAATCTTCGATTTATCGATCCATCTGCCTGCACATAGGACTGAAAAATCGTTTCAATTTTATCTGCCGGAATCCCTATTCCTGTGTCCTCCACTTCGAATCTCAGTTGCATCTCCTCTTTTTCCTTAAGAGGATTCTCGCAGGACACCTGCAGACGTATACCGCCGCACGAGGTAAATTTCATAGCATTACTGATAAGGTTTGAAAGTATCTGCCTTAAGCGTGTCGGATCCGTAACAATCCTTCGGGGACATCCCTCTTTAAAAGTGCAGGTGAAAGACAGCCCTTTCTTTGTCAACATGGGCTTAAATAAAATTTCAATTTCTTTTATCAGCGTACCCAGATCGGTTTCGATCAGTTCAAGCTGTATATGGCCGGATTCTATTCGGCTAAGATCCAGTACATCATTTAAAATTGCCAGAAGTCCTTCGGCAGCAGAACGTAGGGTTTGAATATAATCCTTTTGTAGGACATTCAAGGGACTCTGTTCCAGCAGTTCAGTGATTCCTACTACTACATTCATTGATGTTCGGATCTCATGACTCATCATCGCAAGAAAGGTACTTTTGGCTTGATTGGCATTATTGGCGGTTTTCACCGCCTGGGCCAAAGAATCATTAGCCTTCTGCAGTTCCTGAGTCCGTTCCTGGACCAGAGTTTCGAGAAATTGAGTTTGAGCTTCCCTTTCAGCGACTAATACCCGTTGCTCTTCTAACAGCCTTGAAAACCGGTTCCCCAGCACTATCGCCAGAGAAAGAATAAATCCTACATAGCCAAAGGGGCTATAGAATGAATTATCCCACAATCGATTCGAGGCAATATACAGGTCATGGATAACCGTCACCAGCAACAAAATGAACCCAATTAGTAGAATCCATCCCTGGAAGTTCTTTTTCTGTACTTCCCGTACCAGCACATACAGGATTAAGACGGACAATACTCCCGCATAGAAGGGGAAATAGCCAAGCGTAGGGACAAATACCCGGGAACGCGTTCCCAGGGTAACTCCTATGAATCCTGCACAGAGAATCCCGGCAACGATCCCAACCATTTTTACCCATTGAAACCTGGGGATCCCCTTGGGTGAGGAGGGAACCTTCTTAAGTTGTAAAAATTGAACAAAAAAACCCCAGACCACGAGAGGAATAAGAAAGAGGGTAAGGTATCGAATTTTGTTTATCGTTTCTACGTTCACGGAGAAGAATAGGGAATACACCATTTCTCCATGGGTCACCGTACGTACGGCAAACAAAACAGAAGCTATACCTAAATAGAGGAGGCCTTTTTCCCGGCGATGCGAGAGAAACATACTAAGACAGTAGAGCCCTGTGAAAAAAAGAATTCCAAAGGTAGCGGTCTCCGCAAACGATCGGATTCGATGACGCATTAAAACGGTTTGCGGCAGCCCTATCCGTAGGGGATAAAAATAGCCTCCCGTATCCATAGTGAAATCTGAAACCTGCAGGATAATTTCCAGTATCGGCTTCTCCACCTTTAGCTGAACGATCAACGGTTTCCATTCCCCTCGATGGGTGATCGGATCTGTACCAACCGTTCCATTCCGTCCGACTTCCTCTCCATTGATCGATAGAACATAGGCAGAATGCTGGGGGGGAATATAGATTCCCACTTCTTTCTGTTCTGGAGGTAAAAGGACTATCACTCTATAAGTCCCATACCCTCCATAGCCGTAGTCAAAAGGAAATTCTTCAGGAAACTGTATCCTCCATCCCCGTGGGCCGTGTAGGTATACAGGATCCACTTCTAAAGTTAAGGAATGCCAGTAAAATTCCAGCTCCCCTGAAATGGGTAGAGTTTCTATTTTCTGGAAATCTATCTCAGATAGATCCAATACCCCCTGTACAGCTTCGGGAAGTAAAAAGGATGTACCTGCAGTTAAGAAACAAGCGGTAAACGTCACTGAACCTAAGAAGATCCACAAGAGACGTCCTATTAAGTGCTTCAAAGGGAAAATGACCCTGCGATTCATAGGTTGTGGATCTAGAGTACTGTAAATTCTGCCTTGCCGCAATAAATATTTTTCGTATTCATGAATCAAATCTTTCTAAACCTCCGTATAGAGGGGTGAAAACCAGTTAGGAGGTGGGTATGAACAGTCTTAATTCCATTCTTGTAGAGGGGAACCTGGTGAGGGATCCTGTGCTCAGCTTGACTCCCCGGGGAACTCCCGTATGTTCCTTCAGTGTAGCCACAAATCGTTTCTACCGAATCGAAAACGAACCACAAAAGGAGGTTTCTTTTTTCGAAGTGGAAGTGTGGTCGAAACTGGCGGAAAGCTGCAAAGATACGTTAAAAAAAGGACGCGGTGTGCGGGTGGTCGGAAGGTTGAAACAAGATCGATGGGAGGACACGGCAGGTAAGCAGCACAGCAAGATTAAAATTATCGCAGAACATGTGGAGTTTAAACCGGATTTTTCATCAAAAAAGTCCGACTCCAGTGGGAAAGAAACGAACCATGAGCCTGTTTTTACAGATCAGGAGAAACTGCGTGAGGAAGCATTAGCCGGGATCCTGTAAGATCAGTTTCTATTTCCTATCCCCGTGGCCTTTTCGGATAGCGGTTTGCTTCCGAAAAGGCCTTTTCTTTTTTTCTACCTTGCGAAGAACTTGAGGAAGTATTACACTTTAAATGACATTTAGATTCATACAAGAGAGTGTCGATTATTAAGAGTATGATAGGAATAAAAACGGCAGATGGAAATCTGCTACCGATCCTCGACGAGGACGAAAAAATCCGAAAAAAACTCATCTTAACAACGGTAACAGATGATCAGCCTGTGATACACATCGATCTCTACCGGGGGATGGGTGAGAGTATGGATCAGGCGGAACAGATAGGCCGGTTAAAAATAGAAAATATTCCGCCAGGCCGGCAAGGTGAGCCTGATATCGCCCTTCTAGTAGGCATGGATCCAGAGGGAAATCTAATCTCACGGGCCTATCTCGACAAACCAGATACGGAGGAGCAGAGTCTTATTGTCCGGTTAAGCGAACCCTCTTCCTCCCCTACGGGAGAGTTTGCTCCTGAAGAATTTCAGATGCGAAGCATGGCATCAGAGACTGAAGAAGCCCCTTCCAACGGAACCAGAGAACAGCTCTATTTCAACACGTATGCTCCAGAGCCGGAAGAAAAAGGGCGGAGGAAAAACCTGGCTTTAATTCTTGGCACTCTAGGTGTTTTGCTTATACTGATAGGGGTCGGCTATTTCTTCTTGCGACGCCCTTCTCAGCAACCCACCGCTCAAGTAGTTCCAGATTCCGGGTCCCAAGAAATACCGGCAGTCCCCTCTGTATCTCCTCCTGCTGTACCCACTCCCTCGCCCCGTACAGAGGCAGTAAAGGAACCAGAGGCTCCCCCACCGCAAAAACCGGAAAGTATTGGAGTATGGTACTCTACGGTAAAAGGGGATAATCTCTGGAATCTATCCCGGTCCTTTTACCGCAATCCCTGGCTCTATAAAAAAATAGCTGAGGAAAATGGAATCAAGAATCCCGATTTTATCCTTCAGGACGCCCGATTATATATCCCGGATGTAGAAACAGGAAAACGATAGAGAATGGCAGTATGAGCCTGTTGAGAAAAGCAAAGAAAGTCAGAAAGGCAATAGAAACATCTGCTCAATCTGGTGGTGAATATGTATTTGATCCCAGCGCGGGGATTTCAGAGGAAGATCAGAAGGAAATTCTTTCTCAAATTGAAGAGATTGCTTCAAAGAATCGACTAACTGTCTCGCCGGATATTCTGGCGGTTAAAGCTCCCAAGCAGGGGTATGCCTTTCCCTTCCTGGTAAATCTGGGGGCAATCCTTATCCTGTCCGTGGGATTCCTTATCCTCTCTGCTTTCTTTAAGCAAAACGAATCCGAACTTCGCGGGGAAACCATTGCACTAAAAACAGCAGA
Organism: Spirochaetales bacterium; assembly: GCA_017998025.1. Classification (GTDB taxonomy): domain Bacteria; phylum Spirochaetota; class Spirochaetia; order DTKZ01; family DTKZ01; genus DTKZ01. The sequence goes on along the minus strand of JAGODW010000132.1, from coordinate 903 downwards.
AGGAAGACTTATAGAAGAAATTAAGAAGGAAACTGAAGCGCAGCTCCGATTGAAAGAACAGGAAATCAACTCGATCCAATCCCGCTTACTAGAAATCGATAAAGAAAAGAACGACCTGATGGTCAACATGAACTCAAAAATTAAACAGCGGGAAGAAGAACTTCGGAAAGCGATGGAAAAAGAGCTGGAAGAAGAACGAAGGCGATTAACAAGCCAGGGATTGTCCTCCGCAGATATCGATGCACGATTGCGTCAGTTAGAGCAGGAGAAAACCATCCAGTACAATGCTCAAGTGGAAGCCTACCGCCGACAAGCGGAAGCCGAAAGAGCAAAGATGGAAGCGGACTTGTTAAAACTCCAGGCTGATTTTCAGCGAAATCTGGCTTCCCTTTCCACTGAGCGCGAGCGTATTCTCGAAGAGTCTCGCAAGCGGGAAGCATCTTTACAGAGTCAACTGGAGGAACGTACCCGGGCCCTGGAACTGGAGAAATCCCGGAGTCAAACAGAACTTAATACCCTTCGGGAGCAGAGAGATAAGGCTCAGCTCATTGAAGAGCAGATCAAGGGATACTATTCCGGGATACGAAGTGCAATTGGCGAAGGGAACTTTAACAAAGCGAAAGAATTAGTGGGGAATTTACAAACCTATCTCCATGAAGACACCCTTCAAAATATCCCCAGCATCCAACAGCGGAAAGAAACAGACTTGCTAACCGCTGAAGCTCTCTCAATCTTAATTGACGATGCCCTGCGGCAGGAACAGGGAGAAATATCCCAGGTTTTACGAACCGGAACCCTTGTTGAAGAAATTCAAACGCTGGTAGGACAGGCTCAACAAGCATTCGGTACTGGGAACATACAGGCCGCAGAACAAGCATACATGGCTGCCCTGAGTAAAGTGCC
>JAGODW010000131.1 GCA_017998025.1 Spirochaetales bacterium | reverse complement strand
GCCATCTCCGATGGTAAGAGCAATGTACGTATTCACGGCCGTGCTCAGATCCTCTCCATGAAGGCTCATTCCTACGATCATTCCTCCTATCATGTTAACAACCGTGATGAGGATACCGACTTTCACATTTCCTGAAACGAATTTAGAAGCTCCATCCATCGCTCCATAGAAATCCACTTCCCGCTGAAGATCATTTTTCTTTCGGGTTGCCTCCTCTTCCGAAATTGCCCCGGAGTTGTACTCTGCTTCGATCGCCATCTGTTTCCCCGGTAGCGCATCCAGGGTGAATCGAGCGGCAACTTCTGCGATTCTGGTTGCTCCTTTGGTAATTACAATAAATTGCACCGCTATGATGATAATAAAAATGATGAATCCGATGACCAGCCCTTCTGTTCCTTTTGTCCCCACGACGAAACTGGCAAAAGCACGAATTAGTTTGCCGTCAAACTTATGACCTAGCGCAAGGATCAATCGAGTGGAAGAAACATTTAAGGCTAACCCAAAAATGGTCACCACCAGCAGTAATGTAGGAAATACGGAGAAATCCAGAGCCCTTCGGGAATACAGAGTAATGAGGATGATTAATAGGCTCAGGACGAGATTTCCCGCCATAAAAGTGTCCAGCAAGAAGGTTGGAAGGGGGATGATCAGCATCATTACGATTACAATAACACCCACTGCCACAAGGGCATCACTTTTCTGACGCAAAAATGCGTTAGAAACGATTGTTTGAACATCAGCCATTTACCGTTCTCTCCTTGCGCAGGTTGTATACTTGCTTCAGCACAGCGGCCACAGCCTCGTAAAATTTTATAGGGATTACCTCGCCGATTTCCACTTCGGTATACAACGCACGCGCTAAAGGTTTATTTTCAATAATAGGAACTTCATGCTCGTTTGCTACCCGCTTGATATTTTCTGCAATAAGATCCTGCCCCTTGGCCGTTACCATGGGAGCTTCCATTGTTTCGGTTTTGTACTCTAAAGCCACAGCATAGTGAGTCGGGTTGGTAACCACTACATCTGCTTTAGGGACGTTCTGAATCATGGTACGGGTCATGAGCTCCCTCATCCTTTGTCTGAGTCTACTGCGAATCAAAGGGTCTCCTTCATACGTTTTTCGTTCCTCTATCAATTCCTGACGGGACATTTTTAATGCTTCCAGGTATTGCCTCTTTTGAAACAGGTAATCGGCCACAGATAGTACAAGAAGAACAAGGGTAGACTCCATCAGAATCCGAAACGTCATATTAGCGATTGCACCCATGGATGATAAAAAAGGATCCCGAAGCATACTAAGAATCTTCCCCATTTCAGACTTAATATTTATATAAGCAATAAGGCCAATTAAAACAATCTTGAGGAGCGATTTCGATAGATTGAACAAAGCCTCACTAGAGAACAAGGTTCTTTGCAAATACCGGGAAAAGTTTGGGAGGATACGATTTACATCGGGTATGATTGGCTTTATAGAAAAGAGGAACCCGAACTGGACTACATTCCCGAATATGGCGGCGATGAACGAGATACCTGCCACAGGTGCTAAAAGACGTAAAAAGTAAGAAAGGAATGCGCGAAATAGAGATCTGTCGAACCCTGCTCCTGCATCTCCGGTTTTCCGAAGAAAATAGTGTACCATTTCTCCGAGAGTTTTTAGATAGTAGGGTCCCAGCAAGGCCAGGGCAAGTACCACAAATAGAAGAACAAAGGTGGAAGCCAGGTCTACCGATTTTGCCACCCTTCCTTCTTCTCGCGCCTTCCGCAGTTTATGTTCGGTGGGTTCCTCTGTTCTTCCTTCATCCTCAGCAGCGAACCACTGGAGGTGCATTCGGGCTGCCCAGGCAGAACGGGGAGAAAGCTTATAGATCGGGCTGCCGTAGCCCATGTTCATGTACGATATCTCCATCGCTTCTACCTTCCCTGTGCTGTCCATAGTCGTTGCACCTCTTCAAAACTAAAATCAATTACAGCGGAAAATACCTCGGCTAAAAATGGCAGACTGGCAAACAAGATAAGAAATGCCACTCCAATAGAAACAGGGAAACCCATCATCAGGAGATTCATTTGCGGAGCCGCCTTTGCAAACAACCCTAAGGTAATAGAGACTAGAAACAAAGCCCCTAGAATGGGGAATGCTATAACCAAAGACTGTTGAAAGAGGTAGACCATCCCCTGGATGAGCATCTGAAAAATATGCTCCCGTTTAATCACCAGATCTACCGCTCGAAAAGCCTTATACGATTGAAACACGCCGATAAGAAAGACCTTCTGGAAACCGCTGACCAATAGGAAAATAAGCATCGCTATCAGGTTTAAAAACTGCCCCATAAGGGGGATTTCGATCTCTGCCAGGGGATCAAACACTTCGGAAGCTCCGAATCCCATCTGAAATGCATAGTACTGCCCAGCGAGCTGAAAACCGGAATAGATAATGGAAAGGAAAAAACCCACCAGAATTCCTACCACGGCCTCTCCCACCAGTAGGAGCACATACTGGAGCACATAGGGAGGTATGGGATACCCGGCTGCTGAAACCCAGGGGAAGATCGTTATAGTGGTAAGAAAAGACAACCCGATTTTTGCAATTTGAGGAACTGCATATGAGGAAAGGAGAGGAGCTGTTTCTATCAGAGCAATTACCCGTGCAAATATAAGAAAAAAGAGAGGCGCATTGCTCGCTAATTCTCCCACCGTCATTTCACTTCCCTTCTCCCTTTAACGTACCATCTGTGGAATCTGTTGAAAGAGCTGTACTGTATACTGAGAAAGCTGCGCAAACATCCAGGGGCCGAAGAATACCAGCGCAAGCAGGATCGCAGCAATTTTAGGCACAAATGTCAACGTCTGTTCCTGAATTGAAGTTGTAGCCTGAAGGATCGAGACTATTAACCCAACGATCAACCCGATCAAAAGTACCGGAGCAGAAAGAATCAGGATCTGAAAGATTCCGCTTCGCATTAAATAAACTGCATATCCTACACTCATCTCTTACCTCCTATCGGAAACTTCTGACCAACTGCTCTGTAAGCAATCCCCATCCATCCACAAGGACAAATAGAATCAACTTAAAGGGCATGGAAATCATTACAGGGGGCAGCATAATCATCCCCATGGACATTAATGTCGAGGCAACTACCATATCGATAATGATGAAGGGTATAAAAAGTAGAATTCCAATTTTAAACGCTACCGTCATTTCATGGAGAATAAAGGCAGGGACCAGTACATACGTAGGAACCTCGGAAAGGTTGTTCGGCCTCGGCCGATTGGAAAGCCGCATGAATAAGCGGATATTCTCAGGACTATTCTGCATCTGGCGATACATAAACAACCGTATAGGACTTTCGATGTTCCGATACGCCTGCTCCAGGTTGATCTCCCCCCGGGAAAAGGGTGCATATCCGTTCGTATACATATCTGTTACAGTAGGCCACATAATAAACAGCGTAAGGAAGAGAGCAATTCCCATAAGCACCTGGTTGGGAGGAACCTGCTGCAGAGAAAGAGCTCTTTTTACAAAATCATACACAATCGACACACGTAGAAATGCGGTCATCAAAATCACAAAGGACGGTGCCAGACTTAATACAGTTAAGACCAGAAGAAGCTGAAGGGAAAAGGCCACCTCCTGGTTGGTATTAGGCTGCCGTATTGTAAGATCAATAAATGGTATATTAAACGTCTGGTTCTGCTGGTTCCTCGCTGCTTGTCCATACCCGGAAGGAGCAATAGAAATGAATAAAATCATACAGAACATACTGAGACAAACACGACGTTTCATGACTCCCCTCCCCCTATCTCATGCTACCTTTTCTCTCGTGTTTACGGGAGTTTATTTAACCGTTCCTTCTGCCGTCGAATAAAATTCAACGCTTCTTCCTCGGATTGGTACTTCTCCCCAGTCCCTGGTTTCTTTTGCAGATAGTGTCTTACCATATCGCCAAAGTTTTTTACCGGTCTCCTTGTGGGCATCTCAGAAACTTTTAGCCGCACCCTATCGAGGGTTTCTTTATCCGCTAACTCCAGGAGAAGCTGAATGGAATTATCTGCCGTTCCAACCAATACGATGTGTTCTCCCACCTCCACCAGGTGGACCTGTTTATTCCCGCTGAGCGTCTTGCTCTCTAACAACCGGATAACTTCAAGGCCTGTCTCCCTGGGTGTGGATAGTTTCTTTAAATAATGGAAAAATACATATACTAGAGCTAAAACAAAGCCCAGGACCAGGAGCATGCGCAAAAAATCCCAGATTCCAAAACTTCCTATCGCACGATCCTCTCCCGCTGCAGGAACAGTTTCTTCTGAGAATATAAGATCTTTCTCATTGGGTGTTTGTACAGGAGCTTTTTCCTGGGCTCCTCCGGGTACGGATACAAGAATAACCGTACTAATAATGATAAAAAATACAAATTGCGTTCGTTTCAGGTTCCCCTCCCCTTCACCTGGAAACTCACGAGCGGAAACAGAATCCGCCGGCAGATGAATCTATATTAAAAATATTTCAGGTCAAATCCTTCATTCTCTCCATTGGGGATACGATTTCCGTAACCCTCACACCAAAATTTTCGTCAATTACCACGACTTCCCCTTTTGCAATTAATTTATGATTAACCAGGATATCAACGGGTTCACCCGCTAATTTATCCAGTTCTATGATCGTTCCTTCCCCCATTCCTAAAATCTCTTTAATCAATTTCTTGGTCCGCCCGAGCTCTACAGTCATCTCCATGTAGACATCCATGAGAAGACTGATATTTCCATGTTCAGCTGCAGGAGGTCCCGGCTGAAGATTGGGGAATTGAACAGACTGTACATTGGGAGCTTGCATCGCAGCTCCACCTCCGAATACTGCCCCGCCAAAGCCGGGTGCTACCGGACTTGTACCCGGCATTCTTGCGGTCGTTGGTCCGGCAGAGGGCTGTGTATAAGGAGCCGATTGAGCCCCAGGACTTGCGGCACGAGGCTGAGCAGCCGGGGCTACATTGGATAGAACAGCTAAAATTTGCTCCGGCGTATATACTTCCAGCATATCTGCCGGCATCTCGCCTTCGATCAAAATAGGATAGGTAACTACAACAACCGTCTCTGATGTTACGCCCAATGAATCCTTAGCAATACGGGATGCATTGGGCGGTTCAGATAGTACGGTACTTTTTTGCGCATCTCCCAGGGCTGTTAAAACAGGGCCGGAGATTTGCCCAATCGCCTCCTGCAGAGCAGAGAGGGCTGCCTCATTCAATTCGATTTCTTCCTGTCCCATCATTAAGCTTGCTATAGTAATCGCTAAAGACTCAGGAAGAATATACAGATGTTCACCCGAAAGCCCTTCGGAAAACGGCATCGTGACCTGTACTATCTCATCCTCCAGGGCCTCCATTAATCTATCCCGGGTAATCACATCTACCTTT
>JAGODW010000130.1 GCA_017998025.1 Spirochaetales bacterium | reverse complement strand
CTACTATGGCGTGGCGCTGGGGGTTGTGGCGGGAATAGGGTACTCTATTCCCTTCAACAACTTTTCCCCCTGTATGGAACTCCGGTACACAAGGACCCTCACCCCAATATTAAAGGACAGTAATTACGCGTTTGGAGGATTCTACTTCCTGATGGGGGCTTCTATGCCTTTTACTTTATAATTTATTTGTTCCCCAATTCCAGGATCAGGGCAACTGTTCCGGTTCCAGTATGAACTTCAAAAGCCTTTCCTCCGTAAAATACTTCTGGATCATTTCCTGAAGCGTCGATGGAGTTAACGAGCGGGCAATCCGTTCCCAGAGGCTAAAGAGAGTTTCTTTTTGGGGAAGGTTACTCTCTTCTATGCCCAAAGAGCGGGAAACCGCCTGGTGAAATAGTTCCTGTTCCAGAAAGTACCTCCAGAAGCTGTTCTCCCTCCAGGCCCGTTCCAGGAGGCGGAACCGTTGCTCACGAACCTTTTGTACATCGGTCTCTACAGGGAATTCCCTCTTTAACCGCTCAATTTCTTTGAGGGTAAGTTCCACAAGCTCCGGTACCCGGTTTGGAGAAGTTCCAAAGGAAACAAGGATACTGTATTCTGGAACCGGTGTTCTCCGGGGAGAAATAGAGACCCCCACTCCGTACGTGCCGCCCGTATCCTCCCTCAATACTTCCCGGAGGCGGATATCCAGATAATCTTCCAGTAAACTTAACCGGGTTATCTCCTCGAAGGACCATTCCAGATCTCCGGTAAAGTAGAGGGCTACCAGACTTTTAGGCTCCTTTCCTGCCTTAAGAGTTTTCTGCAGGCTGGTTTTCCGGAATCTAACCCCCCGATCCAGAATCTTTCCAGTTTCGATTTTCCTATCTATGCTTACTTCTTTCGGCTGAACCGATGCAAGATACTGTTTCAGGTACGGCTCCAGCTCTTCGGGTTTAAGATTTCCCACAAAAAGAAAGGTAAATTCTCCAGGATTCGATACCAGCTCTTTAAAAAACTCAATGCTACGATGAGGGTCTACCTCATCTATCCTATCGGCTGTGAGGGGTTGGGAACGAAAATGTCCCCCCTTTAGTTCTTCCTGAATCATTCGTCCGAACCGTGCTTCTGGAGAGTTCTCCTCGTTTCGGAGGGAGGTGCGTACCTGGTCCAGATACCTACGTACAGCGGATTCATCCAGCCGGGGAGCGGTAAAGTAGAGGTGCAACAGCTGGAAGAACGTTTCCAGATCCTGACGGGAAGAGGAACCATGGAACCGAAGGGCTGCTTCATCCAGGGAAGGAGAAATAGAGATCTTTTTTCCCGTTAGATATTTTTCCAGCCGGGTACTGCTGAACTCTCCCAATCCTGATTGTTCCACCAGGTCCACGGAAAATACTGCAGAAAGATAGTCCCTCTCCTCTGCCAGAGAAGTTCCACCCAGGGAGAAAGCGGAGAACAGCACCTCATCTGCTTTAAAATCAGTAGATTTTAATAGAACACGGGCACCGTTGGAAAGTTTCCATTCAACCGCGCCGTAGGCCGCTGCGAGAGGACTCGTTACCCGTTCTATGGAACCTTCCATAGGAGATTTTTCCAGAAGAGTACTGATGGGCGGCTCTTCCGCATACGGCTCTACCTCTTCCCGGGCTGTACGCTCCAGAATCGCTACTAAATCTGTTTCTGTCGGTACCTGGTCTGCTTCCCGGGTTGGTGCGCTAACCAGAATTACCCGGTTCTGAGGGGAGAGGAATAATTCGGCATACCGGGATACCTCGTCTTCTTTGATTCCGGGAAGTAGTCGCTGGAATAGCCGATAGGTATATTCCGGGCCTAACACAGGAGTGCCTTGCAGGTATGCGTCTATATAGGAAGAAACATAGGAGGAAGAAGGAATCGTATTCCGTTCCCGATAGGACTGCTCTACCTCCCGAAGGATATCCGCTTTTGCACGCTGGATCTCTGCCTCCGTTACCCCATGGACCTGGATTCTACGCACTTCCCGGGTAATACCCTCCAGTGCATTTACAATACCCCCCTCTTCTGCAGCGGCAGATACGTATGACAATTTCTTTGTCCGAACAAGGGAACCGGAACCCCCACCGGCAAAGAGGAACGGAGCATCCTCCTTGCGGGAAATATCGGAAAAACGGGTGTTGAGGATATAAAAGAAGATACTCTCTGCCAGCTCTTCCCGGTACTCCTGGAATGTGGTGGGTATCCGAACGTCTGTTTTTACAAAAATACCCACGGTAGACTGGGTTAGTTCCGGGTCTGTAGCAATGGATACGAGCGTTTCCCCATGGTCAGGGACAGGAAACAGAGGACGTATCTCCTGCTGCACTTCCTGCGTAGCTGGAGTGAAGGCCAAAGGCGCTTCCAGGCTTGAGAATTTTTCCCGGATCAGTCGTTCCATATCAACGGGGAAGAAGTCTCCCACAGCAACTACGGCCATCAAGTCCGGCCGATACCAGTTCCGGTAAAACCGGCGGAGCGCCTCGGGCGGGGCGCTCTGTATAATTTCCGGTTTCCCTATGGGAAGCCGTTCCGCATACCGGGAACCTTTCAATAGTACCGGGTACTGCTTATCCCGTACCCGGGAGGAAGCGCCCCGCCCGAGGCGCCATTCCTCCAGAATCACTCCCCGCTCTTTTTCGATTTCTTCCTCTGCCAGGGTTATGTATCCAGCCCAATCCACCAGAATATTGAGGGCTGTGTCGAGGATGTTCGGATCATCCAGGGGAATAGAGAGCTGATACACGGTTTCATCAAAGCTGGTATAGGCGTTCGTTTCCGGGCCAAATCGCATACCGATCGATTCGAGCCAATGTACGAGGGAGTTTTTGGGGAACCGTGCGGTTCCGTTAAACGCCATGTGCTCTATAAAGTGTGCCAAACCTTGTTGGTCTTCCTCTTCCAGTGCCGAACCTGCATTCACTACCAGTCGCAACTCTGCCCGGTTGGCAGGATGGAGGTTTCTCCGGATATAGTAGGAAAGACCGTTGGGGAGCTTCCCCTGTACCAGAAGGGGATCAACGGGAAGCGGTTCTGAGGACAACGGATCGATCTCTTCGATCCGGGGTTCTCTAACCCCCCGGGCATCCAGATTGTGCAAAAATCCGAAAAGAAGCGACAAAAAAATACAGATTCCTCCTACCTTGAGGAATGAGCGGTTGTTTAAGGTGATCGTTTTCATACGTATAAATATACGAACTTAATCCCTTATGGGAAAGGGAATAATTTTAATTTTAACCCGGGATTGCTACCGCACCATATCGAGGAACACGGGAACCATCAGATTTTCAACCGGCGTATAGTCATCCGTAAGAGGCTTGCTCTTATTTCGTGCCAGGATCTCTTCCAATAAGGCAGGATCCATTTGACGGGCTACGGTACCATCCGGTGCAAAAAGTTCTTTGTACGGAAGGGGAGAGCGAGATGCGGCCAGTACAAAGGTGCTTCGCCGATCCCGCGACACTTCCGGACTTCCGTATACCGTTACGCAGGGAAATACCGAGACGAGGGTTTTGTAGTACGCGCCTAAAAATCCTCCGTACTTCGGTATATCGATCGCATTCGCCAGAAGCATTCCGTTTTCTGCAACAAGTGCAGCCGCTGTAGAGGTAAACTCCCGGGTGGTGAGGTGGTAGGGAATACTGAACGAATTGAACGCATCGAGATACACAATGTCCCATATCCTGCCCTGTTTTTGGGCACCCTGGATAAACAACCTTGCATCCAGGGTATGAATATTCAGGTTCGCTGCTTTTGGAACTTCAAAGTATCGGAAAGCCACATCCACCACCTGAGGATCGATCTCTACCACCTCGTGGGAGGCCAGAGGATAGGCGCGGGAAAGGTACGAAGGGAAGGTCATGGCCCCTCCGCCCAGGGTGAGGGTATGAAAGGTCTCTTTTTTGAGATAGTCCTGCTGGAAAGCCCGGGTTAAGGCATCAAAGATGCGTTCATACTCGTAGAGAAGATTGTTCGGATTCTGCAGATCATGCATGTTGTGGATCAGTCCGTCCATCACCAGAATTCGTTTGGTTCCTCCTTCTGTATTTTTTACTTCAATATGACTGTAGTGGGAATCGGTCGAATATAGGACTCCGTCCGAGGTCTCTTGAGGGCTCTTTCCCCGTGCTTCTGCCGGCATAGATCCCCAGAGGAGGAGTCCCAGCAGGATCATCCCCGCCCATACGCTGAGGGTTGTTGTCTGTAACGGGGTTCGTTTTGTCTTTACGACTACAGAAACTCCGATGCCGAGCAGGACGAGTACAAGTGCTACAATAAAGACAATAAGCCGTACCCCAAACAGGGGAATCAATACAAAACCAGAGATAAAGGTTCCCGCAATGCTTCCTATAGAAGAAAGAGCATAGATACTCCCTACGGTACTCCCCACATGATCACTCTGTGCCAGGGCGTACCTGGCCATTACCGGAGATATCGTTCCTAAAGCAGCGGAGGGGAGGAAGAAGAGTATTGTGATTACAGCAAGGGACTTAAGAATCAGCCCGGGGGAGATCCCTGATCCCCCGGAACTGCCCATAAACCAGCCGATAACGAGATCGAGCAGCAAAATACCAAATACAAGGATCGAGGCAATGAAAAGTTGAGGCACCATGATCCGTTCCGGTTCGTACGTATCGGCCATTCGTCCTCCGAGCCAATTTCCAGCACTGATCCCTGCCAGGACCACGCCGATTACTCCTGTCCAGGTAAAGAGAGAGTTCCCAAAATACTTGGCAATGATTCGGCTTGCTACCAGTTCAATAATCATTACCCCCATGCTGGAGAGAAACACAACAATGTGGGGCAAATAGTTCAAAAGCCTTTTGCGGTTATGTAAGGTATCGGATATGGGCTCCATCTGTTCCTCCTCAGGTTTTAATTCGTTGAATTATATATTTACTTATAGTATTCTATACATGGAAGTTTTTTCTACTAAATTTATTGCATAGTGAATCATCCGGTTGATTTTTGCCGTATAGGGATATATGGAAATGCTGGATACCTTAAAATTATTCAAAGAACTGAAAGACTACATGACTCCGGAAGCGGCGGAAAAGATTGCCCAGACCATCGGAACCGTCTACGAAGAGTTGCGGGAAAGCGTAACAAAGAAAGATTTTGCAGAGCTTCAAGCCACAGTACAACGGATTGTGGAGATCCAGGAACAATCAGAGAAGCACCTGGCTGCCATCGATCTCCGACTGGAAGAAATTACCGAAACGCAGCGGCAGACAGACCTCCGTCTCGAAAAACTTACCGAGCGGGTCGACAAGCTTACTGTCCGCATGGATAAACTCACCGAACGGGTAGATCAACTCACCATTCGTATGGATCAGCTCACCGAGCGGGTCGACCAACTGGCTAAGGCTCAGCTTCGAACCGAGGAGGAAATTGCCCGTCTATCGAGGGAGCTGAAAGGGGTCAATAAGC
>JAGODW010000129.1 GCA_017998025.1 Spirochaetales bacterium | reverse complement strand
GAGTAAGCCGCTGCCATGCTGATCCCTCCCTGCTCCCATTCACTGAGGATCGATGCGGTTACAATTCTCCACTTGGCACTTACCAGAAAGATAATAGCAGCCAAACTTGTCATATGACGCGTAAAACTGAAGATCAATCCTGCTAGAATAGCCGGAAGAATCAAAGGAAGAGTAACCTTCCGAAAGGTATACTGAGCATCTGCACCCATACTGGCTGAAGCTTCCTCGATGGAAGGATCGATCTGCTGGAGGGAAGCCACTCCAGAACGTACGGAAGCAGGCAGACTCCGTACGGCAAAGGCTGCTAAAATAATGTACGGTGTCCCTACGAGGGCCATCGGTTTTCCGGAGAACATAAGAGCGAACGAACTGCCAATGAATACAGGTAGCAGTACCTTACGGAATCCAGGTTTTTCCTGCAGAGCAACGGTAAGTACCAGGATTAAGAGGATAGCGCCCAGGATAGCATGGGGTAATTGAAAAAAGACCTTAAAATAATCCGGAATCTGCGTTACGGCATTCTTCCAGGTTCCCTCCGGGATACTTCGTCCCATCACTACGAGGGGTTGAACAACGTACTCTATAAGGGTATGGAGGGCTGCATAGATCCCAAAAGCAACCAGCTTTACCCCGTTCTTTTTCTTTTCTCGTGTCAAAAGCAGGTATATTCCGAATCCGAGGGAAATAAAACCTACCATATAGGTCAACAATACGATCCCGATCTGTTCTCCCAATAGAAGCAATACTACCCCTAAGCCCGTTCCTATGATTCCCGTCCACACTTTTTCCCAGCGGTTTATCCGGAGTATTCCCAGAGTAAACAGGAAGAGGGCTACATACAGGATCACTACCAATACCCAGGGGGGGGTACTGAAGGCCAGTATAAATCCGATTCCCAGGATCGTACCCGGTACAGCCCCTCCCAGGTTCGATGTAAAATCCAGGGCTTGTTTCCCGGAAAATGTCTTTCGCACTACCAGGAAGGCCACGATCATTCCGAGGAGAACCGCAATGGGAGTGGCGAGTATACTTAAGAAAGTAGTGTCGAGGATGGATTCTATGCCTCGCTGGAACATCTGCTTCCACCATTCCAGGCTGAAAGAATAGTCGATCCCCCATGCTTTACTAAAAGATCCGTAGATCACAGCGACATAAAGAACTATAATTAAAAGAGAGACCGCATAAGTTACGATAATAAAAGGCCACCGGATCCATCCTTCCTTCTCTTCAATTATTCCTCCGGTCGGTTTTCCTGTTACAGAAATATAGGAACGCCGGGACACATAGTACCGCTGTACAAGAAATATGATCAAGGTAGGGATCAAAAGTACAACAGCTAAAGCTGAGGCTTTTTGATAGTCGTATTCACCTGCAATAGCCAGAAAAATCTGAGCGGAAAGTACCGTTACATTCCCTGAAATAAAGAGAGGATTCCCCAGATCTGCCAGCGCTTCTACGAACAAAAGCAGGAAAGATCCCGCAATGCCGGGGATCAGGAGGGGGAGAGTAACGGTTCGGAAGATATGAATCTTACCGGCTCCCATGCTGCGGGCCGCTTCCTCCATAGAAGGATCCAATCGCTCCAGCATAGCCCGTAACATCAAATAGGCAACGGAAAAAAATGTAATAATTTGAACGAACACAAGCCCGTCCATTCCGTAAATATCGTTCATACCCTGGCCAAAATTGATATTTAAAACACCCTTCGTGATCAGCCCGTTTCTTCCGAATAGGAGAATCGTACTAAGGGCAATGGCAAACGGCGGAGAAACCGTCGGAACCAGGGCTAATAGGTGAATAAAGTTCCTGCCCGGAATCCTGCACCGCACGATGGTATAGGCAAAAATAAATCCCAGGAGTGTTCCTCCTCCTGCGGTGAATATGCCCATTTTTAAGGTATTCCAGAAGATTTGTCTGGAAACCGGGCCGTAGTACGAATCGAAATATCGAGCAAAGAAGGTAAGACTGAACGCCCCGGCAGTATCAAAAAAACCGCTCCATACCGTCCGTAAGATAGGGAATACAACAAAAGAAAAAAGGAACAGGGAACTTATGATTAAGCTCAACGCTAAAACGGGGTCTCTTCCAATAAGACTAAATTCCTGTATCCTGCGTTTGATGGATGCCATGGTAGACTCCTGCACCTTAAAACATGTCGAGAGGGCTTACACCCTCTCGACCTTTTATATACCGACGCTTTACCTACGAAGAACAAGCTACTTTAAGTTTACAGCCGCAGCTATTTCGTTCGTAAACTTATCTATGATGGCTTTCTTGTTCTTTCCTGCCCACTGGAAGTCATAGTCGATCAACTTAACCTGCATCAGTTCCGGATGGGAGAGTTGTACACCTTTCACGGTAGGAGCTTGATATGCCTTGTACTTCGGGCCCAGAGCTTGAGCTTCCGCAGTAATAGCCCAGTCAAACCACTTCTTTGCATTGGCCACGTTCTTTCCGCCCTTTAGTAAACCCATACCTCCGATCTCATACCCCGTACCTTCCTGGGGGAATGTCAACTCAAGAGGCAGCTTATTGTTTTCGATTTCGTTTACAATATCATGGGAAAACACAACCCCTACAGCTCCCTCACCCTGCCCTACAAACTTGGCCGGAGCTGCACCGCTCTTGGTGAATTGGTGAATCTGTGCCGCATACTGCTTGATATACTCCCATCCTTTCTCTTCTCCCATAATCTGAAGGATCGTAGCTAAGGCTGTATAGGAGGTACCGGAAGTGGATGGATGCGCCACCAGGATCTGGCCTTTAAACTCGGGCCGTAAGAGGTCCTGCCAGGAGGTGGGGGCTTTAACGCCCGGATGAGCGGCAAGCCAATTCTTGTTGGTGCAGAAAGCAAGGGATCCCATATAGATTCCTACCCAGAAGTTATCCGCATCCTTATATTTCTTTTGATCCAGCAGGTTTTTATAGTTCGGTGAATCGTAGGCTTCCAGCAGCCCTTCCTCCTTGGCAGCAACAAAGCTGTCAATGGGGCCTCCCCACCAGATATCAAACTGGGGGTTGTTCTTCTCTGCCCGAATTCTCGCCAGGGCCTCTCCAGAAGACATGCGTACATAGTTCACCTGGATTCCATACTTCTTCTCGAATTCCTGCTTCATACCCTGACACCATTCTTCCTGCGGCGTCATGAGTACGTTCAGTTCCTTTGTCTCCGCTTCTTTTACTCCGGTGGCCAGCACAAGAGGTGCTGCGATGACCAGGGTTAGAAGTACTGCCAGGATCCGCGCTACTCTTTTCATTTGAAACCTCCTCTTCAATAACTATAATAACTATAATGCAAACGTTTGCCCTAGTATGATAATCCCATCTGCCCTAATTCGCAAGCAATTGTCGAATCTTTTTTTTTATGGTACCAGAGTACCCTATGAAAACCTACGATATTGTTATGATCGGGCATGTATCCAAGGATATCATGATTTATGGCGGAAAAGAAGAAAAACTTTTAGGAGGAGCAGTAGTGTACTCTTCCGCAGCTGCCGCCCGTTCTGGTGCGAAGGTACTGGTAATCACAAAAGCAGCCCACCGGGATCTTCCTCTGCTGGAAGTAATGCGGCACCCAAACGTGGAACTTGTTGTCCTCCCTACGGAACAAACCACCTCTATTCAGAATGAATACTTTTCCGAAGACCGGGAACGGAGGAAGGTTACCCTCCTGGCCCAGGCGGATCCATTCCGCCTCGATGAACTCCCTCCGTTTCAGACCCCTATTCTTCAACTGGCGGGATTGTTCTATGGGGAAATTCCCGTATCCCTCATTCCTCCCCTGGCCGATCGATATACCCTTGCCGTGGATGCTCAGGGGCTATTGCGGAGAAACACAGGAGGTTCTCTGGCATTTCAAGATCTGGAGAATAAAGAGGAAATCCTCCCCCACATCACCTATTTGAAAACCGATGCGGCAGAAGCGGAAGTCCTTACCGGCAGTTCAGACCGGGAGAAGGCTGCTCGGCTCCTGGCTGGATTCGGGCCGAAAGAGGTAATGGTAACACACAATACGGAAGTGCTTCTCCTGCGACAGGGGACCTTCTACCGGGCGCCCTTCACACCCCGGAATCTCTCCGGAAGAACAGGACGGGGAGATACCTGCTTTGCCTCCTATCTGTACTGGAGGCTCTCCCACTCCCCGGCAGAAGCAGTCGCCTACGCTGCAGCCCTCACCAGCATCAAGATGGAAACTCCCGGTGTTTTTACCAGCACAGTAGAGGATGTACTCCTCCGTATGAAGGAGGATAGTTTAAAATAGAGTCATTAAAGGGATTCGATATCCTTTCTCATCCTCTCAATATCTTTCACTTCAAGAAGGATCGATCCACCGCCGGCGTTTTCTTCAACCTGCTTTACCTTTCGGGCCCCGCACAGAACGTTTACGTTTTTTCCCGTCCCCTGTGCCGCTGTCCAGGCAATAACCAGTTGTGCCAGGGTACAGGAATATTTTTCGCAGAGAGGTTTCCACCCTTCCAGGACCTTCCTTAAACGGACCGCATGTTCCGTCTGAAACCAGGTTATTTTGCTCCGCGCAAGTCCCTTTATTTCTAGAGCACCCGAAAGGTACGCATCCGTTAAAGCACCCCGCTCCAGGGGAGAGTAGGCCTGAAACGTCACCTCGTACTCTTTACAGAGGGGGAAGAACACGGGTTCCGCTCTTCGATCCAGCATACTATACTTCTCCTGAATCAGATCAAGCTGGCCTGCCTGTACATACTGCAGAAACTGCTCTTTGGACAGGTTGCTTGCACCAATCGCACGGATCTTTCCTTCCTTCTTCAAATCCATCAGAAAGCCCATCGTATCTGCAATCGGACAGGGGAATTCAGGCAGTTCCTGCCAGTGCACAATATAGATATCGATGTAGTCTGTCTTAAGTCTCTGTAAACTTGCATGGATTTCTTCCCGGAGACTTTCCGGACGAGTATTTCGAAGAATCCGTACCCCATCCCGTTCCATCAAGAGGGCTCCTTCCTTTATATCCCATCGGATTCCGCATTTGGTGGAAAGAACGTACTCATGCCTCTTCCCTTTTAAAGCCTTCCCCACCACTTCTTCGCTATGACCAAGACCATAAGCCGGGGCCGTATCAACCAGAGTCACCCCTAGATCTCGAGCCCGGTGTATAGTCCTGATCGATTCCTCGTCATCACTGGGGCCCCAGTTGCTGTCCCCTCCAATAGCCCAGGCACCTAATCCAACAACCGATGCTTCAATTCCCGAACAGCCGATCTTCATTGTCCGCATATCCATCTACTCCTTGCGTTGAAAAATGTAGGTTGATTTTTTGTTTACATCTCTATCATACACCAAAGGTACTTATTATCGGAAGAGCACAAGGTCGCCGTATGAAACGAAAGAATAAAACTTAGGGTTAAAGCTGACAGTATTTTTTAACGCTTTTGTAGTGTCACGAAGCTTGGG
>JAGODW010000128.1 GCA_017998025.1 Spirochaetales bacterium | reverse complement strand
TTATATCCCAACGCCGCATAATCGATCTTGCGTTCCGCAAGACGGGTATTGATCGATGCAAGGGAATGGATATCTTTCCCTTTCTCTTTTGTAAGATCGTCCAGTACTTCGAGCAATATTTCAAAAGCCTGGGTAAGGGGCGTTTTCTGCTCTTCTACAGGCTTGGGTTTTGTTTTTAGGTAGATCGCCTGATCCTCTTCTATTAGATCGATTACCCCCCGTTCCCGGGCAGCATACACGAAATCATTCCAGGAGTTGAATCCAAAGGCCTTTTCATCAAAAGAGGGATTCAACATTTTAAGTCGAACTTTAACCGCACCCATCCCGGGTTTCTTATGCTGTTTTTCCATCGCTTCTACCGCTTCAACCAGGAGCCGAAACGCGAGCTCTACCGGAGGGGCAACATTTTCTTTCTTTTCTTCGTTTTCTGTTCCAGGTTTTGCTTTAGACCAGGAACCGCGGCGGGGAGTTTTTACCCGCTTTGCTCCTGCTGCCTCCGCTGCTTCCTCTGCCGCTTCTCCAGGGATAATCTCCCGGTAGTCCTTAAAAGAATCTGCCAGGGAGAGAAGCTCTTCACTCGCATTGCTGGAATTGCAGATAATGTAGACGCTTTTCCCGTTCCGCCTCAGAGTGTAGAGGAGGGGGCGAAAATCAGCATCCCCTGTGATCAGGACAATCTTCGTAATATGGGGATACTGGTAGATCAGCTCAACCGCATTGGTGATAAGGGAAATATCCGCACTGTTTTTCCGGGACACCGGAATGTGGATCAGTTCAAATCCGTTCTCCGAGAGAAGCCGGGACAACCGTCCCAGGTGTCCTTTTGTCCAATCGCCATACACCCGGCATACGGTCAGCTTGCCCAGCTGCCCGGCATATTCGGTAAGTCCATCTACGAACTGAGAGTTCGCGCTGGGAGTTACATTCTCGATATCCCAGAGGATTGCAACCCGATCTTCCATCCTTTAAAATTCCTCCGCAGTATAGTACCTTAATTCACGGTATACCACCTCTGGCGCAAGTTTGAATAGGGATTGCCGGAACATATGGGGAGGCTGAACATTGTGAGGCATCATATCGAAATGTGCAGGTACGGCAACTTTCGGCTTAATTTCGGACACAATCTCCGCTGCCTCCCAATGAGAAAGGTTATGATACCCTCCGTTGATGCAGATCGTCATCCAATCGATCTGAAAACTCCGCACATGGATCAGAAGTTCGGTTTTTGCCGTATCTCCTGAGTTGTAGTATACCTTTCCGTTGGAAAAACGGAATACGAACCCCAGATGATTTAGATCATCGAAACTGGTAGGCTCTGCAAAGGAACCTATGATCTCCACACCGTCTCCCTTCCAGGATTGGAGGGGATGCATGAGTTCGATCCTTCCTGCCGGAATCCCTGCCTCTTTCAACACCTGAACCGCTTGCCAGGGGGCGAGAAAGATCGTCCTCTCTTTCCACGCGTACCGCTCCAGGGTAAAAGGATCGGCATGATCGCAGTGGCTGTGGGTAATTACCATCACATCCACAGCGAGGTCTTCCGGCTCGATAAAAACCGGCAAAATCCGGCTCCGCTCCGTTCGAATCCCCGTACGCTTGCTCGCACAGTAATCGGTAAGGTAGGGATCAATAGCGATTAGAACATCTTCCGGGGTTTTCAGGATGTATCCATTCTGCCCCAGGGCCCACATCGTTATGGTATTCTCTTTTGCCGGGTACGAACGGATCCTGTTCATAAACTCCTTAGAAGGAATTTCCTTTTTCACCAGCCGGGGGAACTGTATTTCCTCGATCCGTTTCTCCATCTCCATCTATCCTATCCCTCCCTCACAGCCGGATTCTAACGGCCCTGTTACCGGTAACGGTACCCATACTGGCCCAGAATTCCGGCTAATCCTTCGGGGTTTGTATATCGGATCGTATCCGCCCGGTCGCCGAATAAACCGGTTTCCAGATTGGGCCCCTCTAAAGCCTTAAAGCCCGCGATTACAGCCTCCTTTTCCCCCCGACCAGCGCCCGGACCTGTACCTGGGGAGAACGCTGCTTTAAACAAAGGTTCCAGTTGTTTCCCATATCGGCCGACCTTCTGGACCATTTCCTCTACCAACCCTTCGATTGTAACCTGTCTCTCTTCCCCTGTTACCGGATGGCGGTATGAAAATGTTCCCATAAATCCTTCTGCATACCGGTGAAACCGCTTCTGGTACACCGAAGCCTCAAGAAAGGCAAATTTCGGTTGTACCAATTTCAAGACCCGGGTTACTCCTCGTCCCAGAGAAGACCAGAACAGCTCCTGGAGCCACTCAAATCGCTTTAAGCACACTTCTAGAGCATCGGCGGAGTACGAATTCCCTAAAAAGCTCACAGTTCCCAGGAGCTGAAGAAACTCATCCCGGTGCAGTTCGCCGTTCCTCTCCATCGCATGGGTAAGTTCCTTTAACGTCAACGGAATTTCTATCTCCGCTCCATACCTGTCCTTTACAAAGAGGTCTAAACTCGACTCCAGTACATGATGCTCATACGTAGCCTGTTCGGTCCCCTTTCCCACAGTGTAGAGAATCCAGGGATGAAATACAGAATCGGCCACCACATGGCAAAGGTACCCCAGTAGGAACGCTCCGATGCGGGTGCCAAACTTACTGGAATACCTCTTCACCGTTTCAGCGAGAGGCCGAAGGGTATTCCCTCCATCCCTTCCATGGAGCACCATTGCCGCAGATTGAAAAGCATCCTTTTCTTTCCCGGTAAGGTAATAGAATAAAAAATCAGGCCCCACTGCCCCTAGAAGGAACAGATTGGGAGCTTCTCGAATACAGCGGGATATAGCAGGAGCGTTTCCCTCTTCTACAATTTGATCGCCTGCTTTTTTAGCAAGCATCCAGTGTGTTAATTCTTTCGGCATAGGCTTACATTAGGGAACAATCTCAGGTTTCCCGGGTACAAAGATAAGCAGAATCCCCCCGATAAGGAAGAGAATATTTACACTAAGAATACCATAGGCGGTGTTCCGGGCCAGAGTAGATACAAAGCCCACCAGAGCCGGCCCCATGATGGCTGCAAACTTTCCAAAAATATTGTAAAATCCGAAAAATTCTGCAGATTTTTCCCTGGGGACGAGTTTCCCATAGTAGGAACGGCTAAGAGCCTGGATTCCTCCCTGGGAGGTGGCTACGAGAAATGCCAGGAGCCAGAACACCGCTGTCTTTGATCCTATTGTGGGTAGTCCGGGGAGGAAAAAGGCTATGAAGGTAATCAGCACATAAATTCCGATTCCAATAAAGAGCATCCTCTTAGCGGACCAGAACCGGGCTAACCTTCCGTAGAGAAGGGCAAAAGGAAAGGCTACCACCTGGATCATAAGGAGAACAAGGAGAAGACTATTCTCGGGTATCCCTACATCCAGTCCTATAGGCGTGGCCATTTTGATGATCGTATCCACCCCATCAATGTAGAAAAAGTATGCAACGAGAAAGAGGGCTAACGCCCGATAATTCTTAAGATTTCGCACCGTATCGGCGAGCCGTCGGAAGGTGTCCCGCACGGGAGTAGCGCTGGATTCCAGACAGTACTTTTGATGTACGTTTTGAAGCAGGGGAATCGAAAATCCCATCCACCAGAGGGCCGTAAGGAGGAAAGAGAGCCGTACGGCCGGTACACTGGAGGAAAATCCCAGGGATCGATAGTTCAGGATAAGGAGGATTCCTGCTACAAAGGGTATTACGCTTCCGATATATCCCCAGCCGAAACCACTGGAGGAAATCCAGTCCATTCGATCCCGGGGAGTTACATCGGTAAGAAAAGAGTCGTAAAAGATATTTGCTCCGGCAAACCCTAAGGCCGAGAGCATGTAAAGGATTAAGGCCGGCAGGACGTCTCCCTCCTGGAGAAGAGAAAGGGAGGCGGTGCTTCCCACTCCCAGGAGGAGAAACACTGTAAACAGCCGCTTTTTCATGGTGCGAAAGTCGGCCAGAGTACCTAAGATAGGGGCTGCTACTACCAGAACGAGGGTGTAGAGGCTGTTGGCATATCCCCAGTACGCAGTAGAAAGAAAAGCGTCAATCCCTCTGGCAGCTACTGTCTTGAAGTAGATAGGGAAGAGGGCTGTCGTTACAATAATAGAGTAGGCAGAGTTTGCCCAGTCGTACAGAATCCAGCTTCGTTCTTCCCTGGTCATCTCAGTAATGCCCCGCTATAGAATGTGCTGGAGAAACCGTTGGGTTCGTTCCTCCCTGGGATGGGAAAAAAGCTCTTCGGGAGTTCCTGTTTCGATGATCTCCCCTCGATCCATGAACACAACCGTATCCGCCGCAGCCCGGGCAAACCCCATTTCATGGGAAACAACAATCATGGTCATTCCATCCTTCGCCAGATCCAACATGACATCCAGCACTTCCTTGATCATTTCCGGGTCCAATGCAGAGGTTGGTTCATCAAAGAGCATGATTTTGGGTTCCATAGCCAAAGCGCGGGCAATAGCCACCCGTTGCTGCTGGCCTCCGGACAACTGGGAAGGATAAGCGTCTTCCTTATCGGCAAGTCCAACCCGGGTAAGCAAAACCCGGGCTCGCTGTTCTGCCTCTTCCCGGGAGAGCTTTTTCACGATTTGGGGAGCCAGGGTGATGTTCCCCAGGGCTGTAAGATGGCTGAAAAGGTTAAAACTCTGGAACACCATCCCTGCTTTTTCCCGAACCTTCCGTATATCTGTCCGGCTATCGGTTACACAATCATCGTCTACCCAGATTTCACCGGAGGTTGCCCGTTCCAGGCGGTTTATACAGCGGAGGAGAGTGCTTTTTCCGCTTCCAGAAGGCCCGATAATAAGAACCACTTCCCCTGGCAGAACCTCCAGGCTCACATTGTGCAAGGCCCGGATGTGCCCAAAATATTTCGATACGTTCGATATTCGAACCCTTCGAAGATTCACCCCGCCAACTCCCCCTTCTCTCTCTGAATCCCCTTCCATCCTATCCATTCTTTACCTTCTTCACTTTCCCTGCCGGTGCAATCGTTCTTCCATAATCCCTACCAGCCGGGAAAGGAACAACGTTAGAATCAGATAAACCAGAGCAACCATCGTATAGCTTTCAAAATAATGAAAGGTGGTTGCGGCATATTCTCTCCCCCTGCGCAGAAGATCGGCAATTGCAAGGATTGAAACCAGGGAAGAATCTTTTAGAAGCGCAATAAATTCGTTCCCAATCGGCGGAAGGATAATTTTGATGGTTTGAGGGAGGATCACCCGCCAGAGAGCCTGGGTGCGGCTCATACCCAGCGCAAGGGCAGCTTCCATCTGGCCCCGGGGAATCGCCTGAATCCCGGCCCGGAATATTTCTCCCATATACGCGCCATAGCACACAGCCATGGCGATTACTGCTGCGGGAATACCTTCCAGCTTTAAGAACTTTCCCAGGGCAAAGTAAATGTAAAACAGTTGAACCAGGAGAGGAATCCCCCGGATAATCTCAACATACACGGTAGC
>JAGODW010000127.1 GCA_017998025.1 Spirochaetales bacterium | reverse complement strand
AGCATCCTCCCTTCCCCAGAGGATGTTTTCTCGAATCGTCCCGGAAAATAGTATGGGAGTCTGCATAGCCCATCCGATTTTTTCCCGAACTTCTCCCAGCGGATACTCCAGAAGAGGAATTCCGTTTAAAAATATTTTACCCGATTCCGGATGGTAAAACTTGAGGATCATAGATAACAGAGTGGACTTTCCCGCGCCGGTGGATCCCAGGATACCCAGAGTCTTTCCTGCCTCTACCTGGAAAGATACGTTTTTTAGCACAGGATCCCCTTTACCTTCCTGGTATCGGAATACAACCTGCTGGAACGCAACAGCTGCAGGTTCCTGATTCAATAAGATGGGCAGGTTTCCTGTACCAGGAGGCTCACTTTCCAAACTTAAAGAAAAGATTTCCTCGATCCGGGTTATTGAGGCTTTTACCCGGGCAAGGGTAACAATCAGAAAGGCAACCGTCATCATGCTGTGGAGGATCTGGGTTAGGTAGGTAATAATAGCGATAAGTTTCCCCACTTCCAGCGTGCCCCTATTTACCTGGTGGGCGCCCAGCCAGAGGTAGAGCACGATGCAGAGGTTCATGCTTAAAAACAACAGCGGAAGAGTAATGCTCATTATGCGGGAAACCCGCACTGTTATATCCATCAACTCGTTGTTTGCCCTGTCAAAGCGATTTTTCTCATACTCTTCCCGAACAAAGGCCTTTATCACCCGTACGCCGGAAAGATTTTCCCGAAATACCCGATTTACCCCGTCCAGTTTCTTCTGCACCAGCTCAAAGAGAGGGAGCCCTTTCCATATCACCCCTCCTATCCCAAAAAACATAAAACCGTAGAGCCCTAATAAGAGGGGAGCCAGGGAAGGATTCATCTGAACGATCATCCAGGTCCCTCCTACTAGAAGGAGGGGAGCCCGTACCATCATACGAAGCATCATCAATACAAAGGTTTGAACCTGAGTAACATCATTGGTAAGCCGGGTAATGAGGGTTGATGGCTGAAACTTATCGAGGGATCGGAACGAGAGATGCTGAACATGGGTAAAAAGACGTTCTCGAAGGTCTGCCCCTACCGATTGAGAAGTATAGCTGGAAAAAATCGTACATCCGATTCCCCCCAATAATCCCATAAGGGCAATAATGACCATCCGGATTCCCAGAGAAAGGACATACGGTAAATCTCTCGATCGGATACCTACATCCACAATTCTTGCCATCAAGGCAGGCTGATTCACATCCGCAACAACCTCTCCGGCCATCAGAAGAACTGCTGCAAAGGCTGTTACCCAATAGGGTGCAAGGCTTTTTAAGATAAGGCGCACGGCAAATAGTAACCGATTCAAGGTAAAGAATTCAACGGATTAGGTCAAAAATGCCCGGTGACGATAGAGAAAACCAGTTTACTTCACCGCATGGATGCGGGTATGATTATGATCAAAGAGGTAACAACCATGCCCATGATCGATCTCCCTCTTCGGGAACTGGAAACGTATCAAGGTATCAATCCAAAACCTTCGGATTTCGACAGGTACTGGGATGCTGCCCTGGAAGAATTGGAAAAAGTAGACCCATCTCCGGAGCTTGTCCCTTCAATATTTCAAGCCCCCAGTGCAGACTGCTATCATCTGTACTTTACCGGAGTAGGTGCTGTCCGGATCCATGCCCAGTTGTTAAAACCGAGAAATACGATCGGTCGAGGACCTGGCCTGGTTAGATTTCACGGGTATTCTGCCAACGCAGGAGATTGGTCGGAAAAGCTGGTGTATACAGCGCAGGGGTTTGTAGTGGCTGCAATGGACTGCCGGGGTCAGGGAGGATTGAGTGAAACATATCCGGGACGGAAGCACTCAACCTTACGGGGAATCCTGGTGGGTGATTTGAACGAACCTCCAGAAACGTTCCTCTACCGAGCCATCTACCTGGATGCGGTGCAACTGGTTCGGGTTTTGATGAAGTTGGACGGGGTAGATCCGCTTCGGATCGGTGTGATGGGAGGTTCGCAGGGAGGAGCTTTATCCCTCGCTGCCGCAGCTCTGGAACCGGGGATCCAGAAATGCGCCCCCCTGTATCCGTTCCTCTGCGACTTCCAGCGGGTATGGGAACTGGATCTGGGAGAACAGCCGTACGAAGAACTGAAAAACTGGTTTCGCCGCTTCGATCCGACCCACTCCCGGGAACAGGAGATCTTTACCCGACTCGGGTACCTGGACGTTCAATTCCTCGCACCCCGGATTCGGGGAGAAGTGCTGATGGGGACCGGTTTAATGGATCGGATCTGCCCCCCCTCTACCCAGTTTGCAGTTTACCACAAGATCAATGCACGAAAACGGATGATTCTCTACCCTGATTTCGGCCATGAATCCATACCGGGGTTTGCCGATGAGGTTTTTCAATTTATGATGGAGCTGGCTCGTTAAGGCTAAAGAATTCCGATACAATCGTACAAAAGATCTGGACACCGAAAGGAAGAACGTCTTCATCCAGCAGGTACTGGGGATGATGAAGGGGATAGATGCACCCTTTCTCTTCGTTCTTAGTTCCCAGAAACAGATACACCCCCGGCACTTTTTCCTGAAATACGGCAAAATCTTCTCCGCCGAGAGACGGGGAAAAATCCTTTACCACTCGTTCTTTCCCGAACCGGGTTAGAAGGGCAGCTGTAAATCGTTCTGTCAGCTCGAGATCATTTACCGTAGGAGGAACGCCAAATTCATACTCCAGCTTATATGAGCATCGATGGGCTTGAACAATACCTCGAACAATAGCCTCAATTCGTTCCCGAATCCAGGGCCTGATATCCTCCTTTAAGCAACGAACCGTCCCTTTGAGCTCTACCTGTTGAGGTAGTACATTATATGTGGTTCCGCCTGCGATTTTACCTACGGTTACTACCAGCGGTTCTAAGGGGTCCTTTTCCCGGCTTACAATATGCTGCAAGGCTAATACTAATTCGGCAGCGACGGGAATTGGATCTATGCAAAGATGGGGCATACCGCCGTGCCCTCCCTGCCCTTCTATTGTGATCGTAAAATTATCCACCGATGCCATTACCGGTCCGCTTCGTAGTGCTACAACTCCGGATGGAAATCCAGGCCAGATATGGAGGGCTGCGACTCCCTCTATGCCTGGATCGTTCAAGGCCCCCTCACGGATCATCCCTGCCGCCCCATCTACCGTCTCCTCAGCAGGCTGAAAGAGGAATACCACGGTGCCTAACATCCCTTCACCACAGTCCTTCCCGGCCCGGGAAGCAAGCACGTTCGCTGTTCCTAAAAGAATTGCCATATGGCCATCATGTCCACAGGCATGCATCATCCCCGGCT
Source organism: Spirochaetales bacterium (assembly GCA_017998025.1). GTDB lineage: Bacteria > Spirochaetota > Spirochaetia > DTKZ01 > DTKZ01 > DTKZ01. Next base: position 2,169 of record JAGODW010000127.1, on the reverse strand, counting down.
GCTCGGAAGAAAAAGGAAGGCCGGTGTTCTCCTGGAGGGGGAGCGCATCCATATCGGCCCGTAATCCGAGGACCGGCCCGGGTCCTAATCGAAGCGTCCCCACAACTCCGGTACCGCCTACTCCCCGCCTGGTTTCAATGCCCCAGGTTTCCAGCTTCTCTGCAATGTATCCGGCAGTGCGGTATTCTCCATGGGCAGGTTCCGGAATTTTATGCAATTCCCTCCTCCAGCGGACAAGATCTGCCCTGAAATCCATATCAGAAAGGAGGGAAGTAATTCGACTGTTCCAGGAACTCATACCGCGAGGTATCCTGTTTCCGGTATAAGATCTTCATCTTCCAGCAAGTCTCTGGCAAAGAGAATAAACTCATCCGGTAACGGTTTTCCTGCGTGCGTCATGGGAGAAGGCATGTTTAAAGCACCTTTACCGTAAGCAAAAAAATGATCAAAAGCTTTATTGGAATTTGCAAAACCATTTCCAAAGGGAATTTTTTCGGCCTGAGTCAATCCATCCATCACTACCCGGGAAATTTTGCACGAGAGAAGCTCCGCCTCTTCATTGAATCCCTTTTCTTTTAGGTCCATGATCTGCTTTAATTCCTTTGCAAAACAGTTGGCCGAGCTTAATAAGAATCCATCGTACAACCCACCCGGCTGTGGTGGATACCATCTATGATAGTCTCCCTCCATCCCCCGAACCATGAAAATTCCCCTTCGGTCAATTCCAGAGAGGATAATTTTGTCTGTACCACTTGTATCTTTAAATAAATAAAAGTTGGGAAATCCATCAGCCAGATAGGCAAAGGACTCTGGATCAATCTCGTTTTCCGTTATCTGCGGGAGCTGATACAGAGCAGTGGGATACCCCAGATCCAGTATCTCAAACAGTTTCTGCCGGATAAAGGATTGGGGGAGATCCTTACCGCGGGGTGCACACACGGTGAAGCCGCAGATATGACTCTCAGCAAAAGCCTGTTCTGGATCAGAAGTATCACATTTATTTTTCAGATAGCTTACGATCTCGATGATTCTCCGGCGTGCAACATCCGCATCAGGCCTAAGAACCCCTATCAGCAGCCGTATATCCAGCCGTTCGGCCTGAAGGATGAAGAAATCCAGCAACTCTGACATTTCCTCTTCCGTTAGTTCCCACCCATCCCCGGTAGAACCAAAGATAAGAAATGTCTTTACGATCGGAGATAGATAGGCAAGATGTGCAGCAATCCTTTCTTTATCCAGGGTTCCATTTCTCTTATAGTGGGTGAGAGGTGGACACCATAATCGGGGAATCCCTAAAGGAAAATTTACCTGCCCTAAACTCTTCCTGCTTTGTACCTGAGACGCTATCATGCCCTTAGTATACACTGATTCTTCTCTAAACGCTATCCTCTTTCCTTGTCTATCCCTTGCACCAATACGAACCCTGGGGTAGAGTAATCCCTCTATGAAACCTATAAAGACACCGGCAGAATCGTTTAATCGTCTGTATGAAATCATGAAAATCCTTCGTTCTCCCGGAGGCTGTCCCTGGGACCGGGAACAAACTCCAAAAACTATCCGCAGCAATCTGATAGAAGAAGCCTATGAATGCATCGATGCAATCACGTCAGATGATACGTCCCATATTCGTGAAGAATTAGGAGACATATACCTTGTATCCACCTTCATGGCCTACATGTATGAACAGGAAGGAAGGTTCTCTGTGGCTGAAGTTCTGGAGGAGCTCTGTGAAAAACTCATCCGAAGGCATCCCCACGTATTTGGCACAGGATCCGAAGCAGATACCCCTGAAAAAGTAGTAAACCAATGGAAGGATATTAAAGTTACCGTCGAAGGGAAGAAACCGAAGGATTCCATCCTCGATGAAGTGCCCCATGCCCTACCCCCTCTTGATCGGGCTTATAAAATTCAGAAGAAAGCTGCCAGGGTAGGATTCGATTGGGCGAAAATAGAGGATGTGTGGAGTAAAGTAAGAGAAGAAGTTGAGGAAGCAGAAGAAGCGTGGAAAGAAGGAGACAGAGAAAAACTTGAGGAAGAGGTAGGGGATCTTATCTTTTCCCTGGTGAATGTAGCACGGTATTTGGATGTGGACCCTTCGGTAGCTCTTTCCCGTACCCTGGTTAAGTTTAACCGCCGATTCAAAGAGATGGAGCATCGAATGAAGAAACA
>JAGODW010000126.1 GCA_017998025.1 Spirochaetales bacterium | reverse complement strand
TTGTTGTCGTACGAAGGGCTAATTCGAGGGCTGAGCCAGCGACTGTTCCATTGGATGGAACGTAATCAAGGGGATAGGGTAGGAAAGAATTAAGCAATTTTTCGATCTCTGTTCCTTGCTGGAAAAAAATCGGCCGGATCGGAAAGGATGGAGGAATAAAGGCGGCTGTTAAAGATTGGGCTATCAAAAGAGGAATTCCATCCCTCTTCATCCAGAGGTAGGGAAACACGTGATACGAAGCATAATAGCCTGCGTCTGTCAGCACTACAAGATCTGGAAATATCCTGCTGTGGAGAAGGGCAGGCAGGGCAGAAGGCAGAGCCCAGAGGGAAAATCTATCTCTGAAACGAGAGAGATAGGGGAGAGCCTTCTGGAGAGTAGGGCCCGAAGCGGTGATACAGATCGGAGCATCGATCGAACGTATCCTCATAGAAAGGGGATGGTATATAAAATTCTTTATACTATTTAACAGCCACTTTCGACCAAAGGCATAGGTGGTTTGTATCGTTCCACTCATTTCCCGGCTGAACTGAGTTACTGCAGCCGTAATTTCCCGGGCTTGATCTGGATATGCCTGGTACGCAGGCTTCCATTCCAGTACTGATAGGTACGGAAAAGATCTTTCTTCTATCTGGCTATAGAGGAATTCCTTCAGGGAACGGCTGCTATCGGGATACCATCGCTGCATTTCCGGCAGAGAATGCTTTTCTTTCCCGCGGTAATACGGACTGAATTGAATACTTAATATTTTTACCTGAGGGTACAAAGACGAAAGGACAGACTCCAGGTACCCTAAACAAGATCCAATAACCAAAACGATCTCTGTTTTAGGAGGAATGGAACGGCTATCTATGTATTTTCTAGCCTCTTTGTACGGATCGTACGAAGAATGGAGGAGGGTTCCCCTACATGAAACTGTTGGGAACCCGGATTTCGAGGGAAACAACCTTTCCATGGTCTAGACAGGGAATGTATTAAAATCGATTGCATCTATCTCCTGCGGTTGTATCAACATCCACTGGATATCGATATTCGTCAGGGAAGAAAGTTCGGGAAAGAATTGTTTAAAAGCAGTTTCTATCTGATGAACAAGGAGTTCCCCGTCAAACCCAGCACTTTCCATAGAGAAGAAAAGACTATCCTTTTCCGGTAAAACATAGACCGGTGCACCATCCAGCATGTTGGAAAGGAAGGATCCTATATCCCGTAAGGTTCTAAACGAATCAATATCCGGATTTGCCTGTATGAATAGCTGGAGAAGAGGTTTTGTTTCTAAGCGGAGGAGGTATAGTTGAGGGGCTTTTTTTTCTGTTAAATACTCACGAAATAATTCAGCTTCGGTTAACAGGGTCGGTCGTATTTTCTCCTGTCGTTCCCCCCGAAACGCATACAACAGGGGTGCAGTAAGTTCATCTATAACGGTAAAGAACAAACGGATCAGGGACGGATCCCAGGATAACACAGGAGAATCGGAGATAATCAGAGCTCCCAGCAGGCGATCTTGATAGAAAATACAATGAACAAGGAGGGTCTCCATAAGCCCTTCCTCACGGCTGGAAAAACGGAACCCATAGTTCGAGAGAGAATTCTTATCCAATACCATCACAGAAGTGCGGCTACGATGAAATACGTCGTAGATCTGGCTGGAGGGGATTCGAAGCCGAAACGAGGATGTGCGATCATACCCGGTTAAAGACCAGGGAGCTAAAATACCGTCTGTTTCATCCGGAAGGAGCAGGGCGCCTTTTCGTATCTTAAGTCTATTCTTTAGGATATGGAACAGTTGTACCGGGGCTTCAAAACTCTGTGGCAGTGCAGCAAGATCTTTCAGCACTATTCGGGTAACGAGTTCCGGATCTATGGATTTGGCCGATCCTTCTGAAGAAACTCTATAGGCTTTTTTTTTTCCAGGAAGAGTTCCTCTCTCGGAAACTGTTCCTCTGGTTTTCCCATAAGAGTATGAATCAGGGAAGCCCGCCTTAACAAGCCCGAGGGGGTTTCTTTAAATTTCGTTTGACGTTGTTCAACGAACTGCGCCCGTTCCAGCAATCCCATAGTTACTCCAATCCGAGTTCTTCAAATAGACGGCGGTACACTTCAAAATGTTCAGATCTGGCAAACTCCTGAATCTTTTCTTCTGGGAGTGCTTCTAACAATTGATCCATATACTGGAGTACAGACTTTATCTCTTCCCGTAAGGGTTCCGACAAACCTTCTGCAAGGTTAGGAGCTTCTTCTGTAGGAGTCATCCTTGCGGCACTGGGTTGAGGTTCGGGTTTTTCTTCTGCAGTAGGAATATGGAGAATAGGCACTTCTTCTTCCAGTGGTACAACAGGAGTTTCCTCGGTTTCCAGGGGTTCCAATTCTTCTATCGGAGATACTTCTTCAGCCAATGGAGAAGGTTGAGCCTCCAGCTCAGTGGCTTCTTCTACCGTTTCCTCTTCTGTTTCCGGAAGGGTAATCTCCATTTCCTCTAGTTCTTCTTCAAAGGCTGCTTCTTTTTCAGGCGCTACTATGGCTTCATTAGATTCGAAATTGCCGGGTTTTTCTTCCTCAGCCATTTCCTCCAGGCTTTCCAGATCGAATTCTACTACGCCCTCCGGTTCCTCTGCTAGGGGAATCTCTTCGGGTTTCTCTTCAGCCTCGATTTCTTCTAAAGGTTCTTCTTCCGGTACCAGATCGGTAAGGTTGGGTACTTCCTGCGGAGCAGGTTTTTCCATAAATAAGGATTCTGTACGTACCGGTTCTGTCGCTGGTTTCTCTTCCGTTACAAAAAGATCTTCTTTCTCTAACAAATCCTCTGGTAGAGCTTCTACCGCTTCCTGATCAATACGGTCTTCTACTTCAAACGGCATTTCTGTTGAGGTAAATTGGTCCAGCTCTTTATTATACTCTTCGATGATGGCCTGTTCCTCAGGAGTAGTAACTGGAATGAAAGACTCGGTAGCCGCTTCCTCGGTTAACGGCTTTAATTCTATGTCTTCCGGGTAGATATCCGGTTCCCCTTTTTCTTCGGTGATATCGGCCGTATTCAGAATATTATCCAGTTCATCTCCTGTAAGTGCGATGGTTTCATCTTCGTCTTCTTCGAAAAATCCAGAACTTTCCGCTTCGGCAGGCACAGAAGTAACTTTTTCCGGGGCTTCTTCTGAAGGAGCGGTAGGAACAGATCGAAGAACCGAGAGTTCCTGCTTTAATTCTGCCAATTCATTTTTAATTTCTGCTAATTCTTCTTCAATTTTAGTTAAAATATCCATGGGAAGAGGGGAACTTACTTCTTCCATTTCCCGGGCAACTGCTTCTACATCACTGAATGATACCGGAGTTTCCGTCTGCAGAGTTGATTCCGGTTCAAGAACCTCTTCTATTGCTGAAAGGGTAGCAGTCGCAGGTTCTTCGGAAGGAACAGGCTCTTCTATTTCCAGTTCAGGAAGCTCTTCTTCTTCCTCCTGCTCTAGTTCTTCCATCTCCAGAGGCTCAAGTCCTTCCTCTGCCGTAGGCAGCGTATCCCCTGAAAACTCTTCTGTTTCAGAAGAAACAGCATATTGGGGAGTTTCCAATTCCGGAAGTTCGCCAAAATCAAGATCTAACGCCTCTTCTTCAATATCGATATCTTCTAATCCCGTTTGGTCAGGTTCGTCGCTTTTTGTGGTTGCTTCCGGTGCAGCCTCTTCTGTCTCCAGGCTGCCCAGCAGCTCTTCCTCTTCAGAAGTAAGTTCTAAAGAGGTAGTATCAGGGAGGTCTTTCAACTCATACTCCTCCTGTGACTCAAAAACATCCTCTTCTACCGGTTCAGGCCCGGATTTTACCCATACGCCATATTGGTCTAGATTCTCCGCTGGATCATCGATTGGGTCAGTAAAAGGATCTTTCTCATCAAGAGTTGTTTGGTTCCTGCTGTTTTCCCTCTCTTTTAACATTCTATGCTCCTGGACCTGGAATGGTATTCAGTCTTTATTTTCGGCACATATACCGCTTCCATAAGGCCTATTTTATACTGTACTCCACGGTTTTTTCCCTGTCAATGACAGGAATTCTTCAAGGGAATGACGTTCTCAACCGTAATTAATAGTGATGATCCGAAACCGTCTCTTAGTAAGCGCTTATGTAGGCGTGATGGTATATCTGGTAACAGTTTTCTTCTTTGGTTCGACCGGTATTTTTGCCTACCGGCAGTTACTATTTTTCCAGAAAGAACTGAAAGAGAATATAACTGCGATAGATGAACAAGGAAAAATATTTCAGCAGCGCGTTGCATCGTTACAGTCTGATCCAGAACAGATCCGTATCGAGGCTCGTACCTACCATCTGGTGCGGTCCAGCGAGGGGTTCGTCCGAATTAGAGGGAGAAACGTTTATCCAGAGTCGATCTCTCCCGGCCGCATTGTTCGAATTCCTGAAAAAAACCCGTATTCTCTCGAACCGTTCCTACGGGCATTTTCTCTCTGTATTTCCTTATCGATTTTCTTAATTACGGGATTTCGGAATCAGCGAGGCAGGAAATAGGAAGAATCCGCCTTCCTTCAAAATAGAATCTTTTCTCCAGTGCTTTTCCGATCGAGAAAGCTTTTCGCGGTAAGACCCCCCGAGATTCAATGAGGGGAAAAAACTCCTCTTTCAGTATTCCCGGAAGGAATATCCCTAACGCATCATTTCCCTGGCAAAGGGTACGAAGAGTGTCCTCTCCATGGATATAGTCTACCTTGACTCCCGGATGAAAATCACGGTACGCATCTAAGGCTGTCTGAATTGGTTCTACCAGCAAAAAGTTTGAGGATGTGTACAGTTCCCCTATCCAATACGTCCCAACATGGAGAAGTCCGAATCTGTGGGGGAGTTCTTCTACCTGCTGTTTCATCGCTTCGTAGGAGGGGACAGGACGTAATTCCATTCGGTAGAGAGAACGGAGGTGGGAAATCCAGCTATCCCAATCTGCAGAAAATACAATCCGATGGATCGGTTCAAACCGGATTCCTGGGTCGTAAACGCTTACCAGCTCTACCAGCGCATACCGGGATTCAGGGTATTTTCGTTCTTCCCATACTTGTTTTGCGGCTGCAAGGCTGTGGTTTCCATCTCCTACGGCATAGAAAAAAGATCCTGCCTGATAAGTCCGGGAAAGGAGATCAACGATTAGTTTCTCTGCTTGACCTTGAGGGATAAATCTTCCTCTTATTTCTCCCGCATCCAGCGGAAGATTTGTCTTGTACCTATGGGGGATAGATTTGAAGTGGGAGAAGAGAGTTTCCACCACGCGCGTATCCCGGTCGTTCAGTAGAACAAGGATATGAGGGAATTCGATTGCGGCTCCTTTACGGATCCGTACCCGGGGGGGGAGCCGTTCTAAGATTGTCTCTTCGGTCGGTCGTATAAGACTCCGGGTACCGGGACGGTAATCGTACTTGTCAAGGTCCAGTGCTACAACAATACCCCGCCTCAGGGGAGTATACGGAGTTGTCCGTTCAACCAGCATGATCCCTGGTTCC
>JAGODW010000125.1 GCA_017998025.1 Spirochaetales bacterium | reverse complement strand
AGTATACAGCAGAGAACTACACAGTATACCAAGTACGCTCATGATTTTTTGTTTTCCCCTTTACCAAACAAGTAAGTTAGTATAAATTACTTTTAAGAAGTAAGTATAGCACAGTATAGAAAAAATGCAACAGGAAAATTTTCCAAAGGAGTGCTTGATGGACCATGATACAATCCTTGATTTGGAACACCATGCCCGCCAGGTGCGAATAGAGACGCTCAAGGCCATCGGATACCTGGGAGTAGGCCATGTTGGGGGCGCCATGTCGGTCATAGAAATCCTCACCTACCTCTACTACGTCGAGATGCATGTCGATCCCAGCAGGCCGCGCTGGCCCGACCGGGACCGCCTGGTGCTGTCGAAAGGACATACGGGACCCGCGCTGTACAGCATCCTTGCGTTAAAAGGGTTTTTCCCCAAGCAGTGGCTACTTACGCTGAACGAGGGCGGGACCAACCTTCCCAGCCACTGCGACAGGAACAAGACTCCCGGTATCGATATGACCACTGGCTCGCTTGGCCAAGGTCTTTCTGCAGCTGTCGGTATCGCTCTTGCTCTCCGCTGGGACAAGCGAAGCAGCCGCGTGTATGCCATCATCGGCGATGGAGAATCCCAGGAAGGACAAATCTGGGAAGCCGCCATGAGCGCTGCTCATTTCAAGCTAGGAAACCTCATGGCCTTTACCGATTTCAACAAAATGCAGATCGACGGGAAAATAGAACATATCATGCAGATTGAGTCACTCGAAGCGAAATGGAGTGCTTTCGGTTGGCATACCCAGCGAATCAACGGACATGATTTTTCAGCTATTGAACAAGCCGTCACTACTGCTAAAAAAGTAGAAGACAAACCATCAATGATTATCCTGGATACGATAAAAGGTAAAGGATGCACATTCGCTGAAGGACTGGTCGAAAGCCATAACATGCCGGTAAGTGAACAACAGTTGAAAGAAGCCTTGGATGCTTTGGGTTAGAAAGGAGATGAATTATGGGAAAAGACATGAGGCAGGTTTATGTCGATACATTGATAGAGCTGGCAGAAGAGGATAAGCGTATCTGCGTCCTTGAAGCTGACCTGATGAACGCAACAGGAACGAAACGGTTCAAGGAGCTTTTTCCTGAGCGGTTTTTTGATGTAGGAGTCGCCGAGGCGAATATGGTCGGGATTGCATCAGGCCTCTCTTCGGAAGGGAAAATCCCTTTCGCCGCTTCCTTTTGTACGTTTGCTTCGCGTAGGACCTTCGATCAATTTTTCCTATCGGCAAACTATGCACAACTGAACGTGAAACTTGTGGGTACTGATCCGGGAGTTACCGCACAGTTTAACGGGGGAACCCATATGTCTTTCGAGGATATTGGCATGATGCGCCTCATACCCCATCTCGTGATTATCGAGCCTGCAGATATCGTTTCCTGTGCAAAGCTGGTCCGCCTGGCCGCTTCCCATTCCGGCTCACTGTATCTCAGACTTCACCGAAAGGGTTCCAACGCACTCTATGAAGAAAATGAACAATTTGAGCTTGGCAAGGGGAAAGTACTGCGAGACGGTAGCGATGTCTGTCTTATCGCAACAGGATTTGTCATGGTTCCCGAGGCGCTGCGGGCAGCTGAACTGCTACAACAACAGGGAATTTCTGCAGCGGTGATCGACATGCATACCATCAAGCCGCTGGATAGTCAGCTTGTGCTTCGCTACGCAGAAAAGACAGGAGCCTTGATCAGCTGCGAGAACCACCAGGTCATCGGAGGCCTAGGCGGAGCGGTCGCTGAAGTATTGGCAGGCGAAAGCGCAGCTGTTCTGGAACGAGTCGGTGTAGAAGAAGAGTACGGACAGGTTGGAACCCTCGAATACCTCATGGAGGCCTACCGGCTGCAGGCTGAACACATTGTAGACAAAGCTCTTGTCGCAATAAAGAAACGAGATACCATCTAAAGAGAAAGATGCAAACCGCCAGAAATTCCCCACACGATTCTAAATCAAGGGAAGGGATGGGAAAGGAATCCATCGTACGACGCCGTAGGGGTGAAAGCAGAAGAGCATAGAGGTATCAAAGAACGATGGAAGTACTTCTTCCAGCTGGGAACAGAAGGTGTTCTCTAGGAGTATCTCCTAGATATCCTTTTCCAGAGAAAATGCAGCCATAACCTTCTATTCGTACAGTGTTGTAACACCCAGGACTTTAAAGAGAAATCCGCTTCTGTTCCCGGGCAGATCGTTCAGACTCTAAGCAGAAGCGCACCAATTCTCTTTCCTGTTCCACCGGGTACAAGGCTGTTCCCTGTTCCATAGCATCCAGAGATTCTTGCAGATATTTCTGGATTTCGAATAGTTCACCCGAAGGTTCTTCCAAAGGTACAAGATGGGCTTCCTCATCCCCTTTCAATTTTGCATATACCGAGTACTCGGGTTTATCCGTACGGTCCATCGCTCCCGACCAGAGGGCTCGGATAGCACCCAATTCTCCCACGATTTCCACTACTTGGTGGTGTTGAAATCCGGAGAGAGTTTGAGAAATAACACAGTAGGGTTTAAAGAACTCTGTATTCTGAGGATACTCAAAAATTGCGGTAAAATCCTGACTCATCCCTTCTGAAGAAACGGTGCTCCATCCGGTAACAGCAGTAGGGAAGGATGCAAAGTACCAGAGCATCAAATCGATAAAATGGATGGGTTCCTCCAGGACCCATGATCCTACCCTATTGGGTTGATACCTCCACCCTTCCGCCCCCTTGCGATAAGGGAATCGGAACAGGTTGAATAGGGCGTATCTTAGCCTTCCGATCCGGCCCTCTGCTACCGTGTTTTGTATCCAGGCCCATTGGACAGAACAACGAAACTCATGGATTATAGAAACTACTCTATCACTTTGCGTTGCCGCCGTCACCAGTTCATCGCATTCCCTAAGGCTGCCCGCCATAGGTTTTTCCAGTAAGACATGTTTCCTCTGTTGCAATGCCTTTAGAGCGATAGGAACATGCAGATGGGTGGGCAATACGATATCCACAACCTCCACATCAGGGGAACCGATTAATGCATACACGTTTGTGGTTATGAAACAATCCGGATTTTCCTGTGTGGCTTGCCAGGCTGATTTATCGCTCCTGGTAGCAATACCTACTAATGTATGATCTTTCAATCTCTTGAGGGAGGCTGCGTGAACTTTCCCCCATGATCCATATCCGATTAAACCGATCTTCATAATTAAACCCTCCCAAATATTAGTCGTGGTAAGAAAAGAGAAATTTCTGGAAAGAAAACTAATACGACTAAAATTGCTATGTAACAGAGAATAAAAGGAATCGATGCAACGAATGATTCTTCTAAAGTGATATTTGAAAGTTTCATGGCTACAAATAGGTTTGCTCCAAAGGGAGGGGTTAGGAAGCCGATTTCTGCACAAACTACAAAAAGAACCCCAAAATGAATGGGATTAACCCCTAATTGGGTAATGATTGGAAGAAAAATCGGTGTTAAAACAATAATCTGGGAAAAGGTTTCCGCCCAGGTACCTACAAAAATCATAAAAGCCATGATGATCAGGAGGATCACATTAGGGTTATCGGAAATTTTCCCGATGCTTTGTCCCATCGCTTGCGGTATTCCTAATATGGTAAGAAGACGTGCAAATACAAATCCAGTAGCAGTTAGAATAATGAGAGTTCCTGAGAGTTTTAACGCATTAGCGAAAGCCTCATACAGATCCTTCAATTTCATAGAACGGGTAACGAAAAAGCCTATAAAGATCGAGTAAAAGACTGTTACTTCCGCTGCTTCAATAGGAGTAAAAAATCCTGCATAGATCCCTCCTAATAATATTATGATAGCAAGAATAGCCCATTTTGCATCCCAGATCGTAGAAATTGCTTCTTTTAGAGAAAGAGGCTGATATGCTCTTTCTTCTTGCCTTCCAGCTGTGGTAAAACGTGGGAAAAACCGGAGTAGGATTACTGAAGTAAAAGAGAGGGCTATCGCCATTATGAATCCGGGAATAAATCCAGCGGTAAACAATGCAGCCACCGATTGGTTTGCAATAATCCCGTACATCAAAAAAGGATTACTTGGGGGGATCAGAATGCCTAAAGCTCCACCACTGGCTGCTACTCCTGCGGAAAACTTCCGGGTATATCCTGCTTTGATCATCGCAGGAACCATGATTCCCCCAATGGTTGCGACTGTAGCAGGACCGGACCCGGATACTGCCGCGAAAATAGCGCAGCTTATGATGGTAATAACAGCTAATCCTGAGCGGAATGATGCCATGAGTCGGCGTACCATGTTTACCAGAGCTTCTGTTACTCCTGCTTTCTCAAATAGAGACCCCACGAGTAGGAAGCCTGTAACGGAAATTAGAGCATATTGATCTACTCCTGTATAAAATGTGCGGGTTAATTGATCCAAAGGAATTCCTTCTGCTACAAAGAAGATCAAAGAGGTAAGTCCCAAACAGACATAAATGGGAAGGCCGGTTAATAATAGTACGACAAGGATTAATGCAATCATCATGGAAGGACTTCCTCCTTGACATGTTTAAAACTTAGGATCAGTTTTTGGATTAATCTTAAAGTTATCAGGATAAAGCCCATAGGTACGATAAAAAAAATAGAATGAAGGGGAATCATAAGAATTGCGGTTTCTCCTAAGGTTTGTCGCATCCTTCCGTAAGTATCTATCGAAAGAATAATGATCACTATGTTGAAAACAATCCAGATCAAATCTGTAATTGTCTTTAAGAGCTTTTTTATCTTTTCTGGAAGTGCCTGTAGGAGAATGGTCACCCGGATATGATCATCGGGCTTGATTCCGTAACTTGCACCAAGGTAAACTACTAACACATACAACATTCGGGATAATTCTTCTTGCCATGATATTCCACTGTTAAAGACTACTCGCATCACTACGCCGATAAAAAGCAAAGAAATTGTTATAGCTAATCCTATTATACCGATTACTTCCTCAAACCGTTCATCCAGAATACGAATCAATCTCTTCATTGTTCCTCCAAAGAATTTTCCCATAGCTTACTTTCATATAAAAAGACTCCCACAGGCTAGAACCATGGGAGTCTTTGGGCTCAAGCAACCCTCACTTGCTGGCTGCGGCGAATATTCCTTCTACCGTCTTCTTCCCAAGTTCTACATCTCCTTCTCCGATTAGATTGTAGAAATTCGGCCAGATGGACCGAGCCTTTTCTGCCCAAACAGAGTAATCTTTTGGCCGGCCTAAAAACTGAACACCTTTTGCCTCAGATTCCTTTTTAGCTTTTTCTAGTATCCACGCAGATCGTGAATCTACAATGGGCTTTGTATCCCGGATTGCATTATCTATAGCTACTTTTAGGTCTTCAGGCAATTTTTGATAGGTAATTTCGCTCATTATTGCTACAGAAACTTGCAGCATATGATCATTCTCAGTAATGTATTTTACTACCTCGTTCATTTTAGCAGAGATTAACACTGAATCATCCACTTCCATTGCATCAATGACTCCTAATTGTAATGCATTGAATACTTCAGCCCACTCTATCGACGTAGGTGTAACGCCCCAGGCTTGCAC
>JAGODW010000124.1 GCA_017998025.1 Spirochaetales bacterium | reverse complement strand
ATCAATTAACTCCCGGGCATACTCACCCATCTTGTCACTGGTAAGTCTCATTCCAAATCCAAACTCAGAAGCATCTTCAAAGAGGGAGTTAGACCACGCGGGGCCCTTGCCATCGGGACGTTTACAGTAGGGAGTTGTGGGCAGGTTTCCTCCATAGATCGAAGAACAGCCCGTAGCATTGGCGATGATAGCCCGGTCACCGAACAATTGCGAAACGAGTTTGATATAGGGAGTCTCTCCACATCCGGCACAGGCGCCGGAGAACTCAAATAGAGGCTGTAAGAGCTGGGTTCCTTTAGTTGTGGTAAGGTTCAAAAGTTTCCGATCGGGATTTGGTATAGAAAGGAAGTATTCCCAATTTTGCTTTTCTGCTTCTCGAAGAGGAGGTTGGGGTTCCAGATTGATCGCTTTCCGATCCGTCTTTACATTATTCTCCTTCTTGAAGGAGGGGCAGATGTTTACACACGCACCGCATCCCGTACAGTCTTCCGGTGAAATCTGGAGGGTAAACTTAAGACCGGCAAACTCTTTTCCCTTGGCATCAGTGCTCTTCCAGGTCCTGGGAGCTTTTTCCAGATACCTGGGATCGTATACTTTCATTCGGATTGTTGCATGGGGGCACACGGCAGAGCAGTCCCCGCACTGAATACATACCTCAGGATCCCAAACCGGAATATACTCTGCAATATTTCGTTTTTCGTACTGAGTGGTTCCTGTAGGGAACGTCCCATCATGGGGAAGTTTCGATACAGGGATTTTTTCCCCACGGCCCGCAATAATTTCTCCAAGCACTTCTTTGACAAAGGTCGGTGCTGTTTCGGGAACAGGGGCTAGCATTCGTTTTTTACTGGTTATCTGTTTGGGATACTTTACCTCGTGCACTCCTGCAAGGGCTGCATCAATAGTAGAAATGTTTGCTTCAACGATGTCCTTTCCTTTCTTCCCATACGTTTTCGCAATGTATTTTTTGATTAGATCTACTGCCTCTTTTTCAGGGAGGATGCCGGAGACTTTAAAAAATGCAGTCTGCATAATGACGTTGATCCGGCCTCCCATCCCTTTTTCTTCTGCGATCTTCATCGCATCGATCACGTAGAATTTGAGGTTCTTTTCAATAATCTGTTTCTGGACTTCCTGTGGAAGCTGATCCCATACCTCATCAGGTCCGTAGGGTGATGCGAGTAGGAATGTACCACCCGGAGCGGCATTCTCCAGCATATGCACTTTTTCCAGGAATGAGAACTTATGGCAGGCAACAAAATTCGCCTGGGTAATTAAGTATGTGCTCTTTATAGGTTTCTTCCCAAACCTTAGATGTGAAACAGTAGTAGTCCCTGCTTTCCGGGAGTCATAGACAAAGTATCCCTGAGCATAGTTGTCTGTAGCTTCACCTATGATCTGGATAGAGTTCTTATTAGCTCCTACCGTACCATCCGAGCCCAATCCATAGAAAAGGGCCGTGTGAATTCCTTCATTGGGAAGCTGAAATTTTTCATCCCAGTCCAGGCTTGTATAGGTAAGATCGTCATAAATACCAACGGTAAAATGGTTCTTCGGTTGATCTGCTTTGAGGTTATCCAATACTGCCTTTGCCATGGCAGGGGTAAATTCGAAACTTCCCAGACCATAGCGGCCTCCCACAATTCTCGGATAGGACTTGAACTTTGAGCCCCCGCCACTCATTATCTCACCGAATGCGGTTCGTACATCTTCGTATAGCGGTTCTCCAATGGCTCCAGGTTCTTTGGTACGGTCCAGTACAGCAATTGCTTTTACTGTTGCAGGTAATGCCTCTACAAACTTTTTTGAATCGAAGGGACGGAAAAGGTGAACCTTTAGGACGCCAACTTTTTCTCCTTTCGATACTAAGTAATTTACCGTTTCTTCCATACATTCGGCGCCAGAACCCATTATAACGGCAACTCGCTCTGCATCGGGAGCTCCTACATAGTCAAATAGTTTATAGGCTCTTCCGGTAAGCTTGGCGAACTTGTCCATTACCTCCTGCACAATGCCAGGTACGGCACTGTAGTATTTATTGCAGGTTTCCCTGGATGGAAAGAATACATCAGGGTTCTGACTTGTTCCCCGAATCACGGGATTTTCAGGATTTAATCCCCGCTCTCTATGTGCCTGGACCAGGTCACCTGAGATCATTTCCCTCATGACATCGTAGGGGATTTCTTCCACTTTCTGTACCTCGTGGGAAGTGCGGAACCCGTCAAAAAAGTGAAGGAAAGGCACCCGGCTGCGGAGGGTCGCTTCCTGCGCCATAAGGGCAAAATCCATTACTTCCTGGATATTGTTAGAACAGAGCATGGCGAACCCTGTTGACCGGGCTGCCATTACATCAGAGTGGTCGCCGAAAATGCTAAGTGCATGGGTTGCTACCGTCCGTGCAGCGATATGAAACACAGTAGGAGTTAACTCGCCTGCAATCTTAAACATGTTCGGGATCATAAGAAGAAGTCCCTGAGAAGCCGTAAATGTTGTGGTAAGGGCGCCGGTGGTGAGAGCACCATGTACAGAACCTGCAGCACCCGCTTCGCTTTGAAGTTCTACTACCTGGGGAACCGTACCCCAGATATTCTTCTGCCCCTGGGCAGAATACATGTCTGCGAGTTCACCCATGGGGGAGGAAGGAGTAATCGGATAAATGGCGATTACCTCATTCGTCGCATGGGCAACATAAGCCGCAGCTGTATTCCCGTCAATCGTAACCATTTTTTTGGTAGACATCTTGAATCCTCTCAATAAATGGATTTTTTAGATATTTATAAGTAGTAATCTGTTGTTACTATAGCCCATTTTTGCTTGGGTTGCAATACATACTTTCCTTTTTAGCAACTTAAAGGTTTGCAGTCTGCCCCAGAGGATCGTGTAGAGAATTCTCAGGGTGCTCTGGGAACAGAGTGCAACTCTGTACTGATTTTCCATTGCTTTGGGGAGAGTATTAATTTGTCTTCCAGGTGTTTTCCATCTGCTAACGTAATTTTTTTTCTCCGCAACGTTCCTTCTACCCAAATTCGATTGCCTATACAGTTCCGAATCTCGTTTCTGGAGGGTGAATCGAGGTAATAGATTGTTTGCTGAGAGTCTATTAGAGCCAGGCGGGTAAACGGCTCATTCCCTATAAGACGCAGCGTACCTGTAACCTCTATCATTTCCCCCGGGGTTTGTTCTGCATGGCTCTGTACCGGTTCCTGAGATTCTCGGGAAGGACTTCCTTCTACGGCTAATACCATCAGTAGATACAGAATGAGGAATGAGATTCGTACTGAAGTTTTTCGATGGAGAAAAATTGGTGCGAAGATTTTCATGTTCTCAAGTATATACCCTTTGCCTCTTGCTTAATAGAAAAAGATTCTAGTACCGTATCCTTCTATGATTGATATATATACGGACGGAGGTTCCAGCGGGAATCCGGGACCGGGTGGCTGGGCGTATGTGATACTCCATGCTGGAGAAGAACTGGGTAGGGGATCGTCTGGGGAGTCTCTTACTACAAACAATCGGATGGAGTTAGAGGCGGTTATTCAGGCTCTGGAATTTCTACAGAAGAAGGAAAAACCAAAAGAAGAGCACATACGGGTTCATACAGATTCGCAGTATGTAAAACAGGGGGTGACTCACTGGATACATACCTGGTTAAAAAACGGATGGAAAACATCAAATCGGCAGGCAGTAAAGAACCAGGAACTCTGGGAAAGGCTCTGGGAGCTTTCTCAAAAATTTGAGATTCAATGGGAATGGATTAAAGGTCATGCCGGTGACCTATACAATGAAACCTGTGACAGGATGGTACAGCAAGAGATCCAAAAATTTCGGAGAAATACAATCAAATCCTAGCGTACATACTGTATAGGAATGTATGGAATGGTATGGTTTTGCCGTTTCCGGCTATGAGGGAACAGTCGTTTCTATCGAGGTTGATATCCGAAGGGGAATACCCGGGATGGATATTGTAGGTCTTCCTGGTTCAGCAGTTCGGGAAGCTCGGGACAGAATGCGGGTTGCTGTACGGAACTCAGGACTTGAGTTCCCCCGGGATCGTATTCTGGTAAATCTTGCACCCGCGGATGTTCCAAAGATAGGGACCGCCTATGATCTTTCCATTGCTCTTGCCGTCCTGGATGCAGATCGGCAGATTATTCCGGAGGATTCCTCTAAGAAGGTTTTGGTTCTGGGAGAACTGCTTCTTTCTGGCGTCGTGCGTCCTGTATCGGGAGTGCTGCCTGCGGTACTGGCGGGTCTTAAGAAAAGTCTATCTATTTTCCTCGTTCCAGAAGAAAACTATGCAGAAGGTTGTGCAGTGGGTAAAGGGGATGTATACGGTATTTCCTCCCTTACGGAAGCTGTCCACATTCTATCCCTCCTTGCAGGAGGCAAAACCATACCCAGGCCTGTGCCGATTGTACAGAAAAGCAAAAGTACGCATCCTGATTATGGTGATATCGTAGGAAAAGAACTCTTAAAACGGGCAATGGAGGTTTCTGTGGCGGGTAGACATTCACTCCTGCTTTTTGGCCCCCCGGGAAGCGGAAAAACAATGGCTGCCATGCGAATTCCTTCTATCTTGCCTCCTCTTTGCCGGGAGGAAGCACTCGAAACTACCCGGATCCATTCTTTGGCCGGGATTCTACCTGCAGGAGGAGAATTGGTGGAGGAACGACCCTTTCGCGCTCCCCATCATGGAGCATCGTTGGAGGGGGTCCTGGGGGGAGGGAGGTTCCCTGCACCCGGCGAAATCTCGCTTGCCCATAACGGAACTCTATTCCTTGATGAAGCTTCTGAGTTTAGCAGGCGGATCCTTCAGGGACTTCGAGAGCCTTTAGAGGAAGGATCGGTTACCCTTGTCCGGGCCGGAAGGCGAGAACGATTCCCTGCAGATTTTCATCTGGTCTTAGCGACGAATCCCTGCCCCTGTGGAAATCTGGGAAAAGAGAAAGGCGTCTGCCTATGCAGTGATGAAGAGATCTATCGGTACTGGCGCAGGCTGGGAGGCGCTTTGATGGATCGGATAGATATGCGTATCCCAGTACATCCAGCAGGAGATGCTGAATTTTCCTTCGTGGGAGAAAGGAGAACCAGCAGAGATATGGCACAAGAAGTTAGAGAGGCTACAGAAATTCAACATCACCGGTATGAGGAAACGGGTGTTCGATACAATTCCCGGCTTTCCTATCTTCACGCCTTGCAGGTATGTAGGATCGATTCCGAGATCGAAACGGTGTTTTTAGAGACTGGGAAAACGTTAGGGCTATCGAGCAGAGGCCTTGTATCCGTTCTACGGATCGCCCGCACAGTGGCTGATCTGGAAAGAAAGAAAAAGATCGAAAAAGAGCACCTTTTTGAAGCGTTCCAGTACCGAAGGTATGGAGATGCGGATCTTTTCTGGCATATTGATTAAAGTAAAGGCCGGGAAAGGTCTTGCCGAAGTTAGAGAGGGGGATAAGGCGTGAAGCGAAAGCAGGCATTTTGGGGAGGGGTAGCGGGATTTTTGCTTGTGCAAGCCCTTGTAAGTGAAGTTCCTGCCCGGGATCCTGTGCTGATCTGGGC
>JAGODW010000123.1 GCA_017998025.1 Spirochaetales bacterium | reverse complement strand
GAAAGTTCATTCACCATGTATAACAAGGAATTGTTCGCTCAGAAGGGACTTAAGATGCCTGATGAACCCACCTGGGAAGAAATCTATGAACTTGCCAAAAAGATCCATGATCCTTCAAAAGGAATTATCGGCATGACCATGCGGGGTGCTCCAGGATGGGGGATGAGTGGTGCACCGTTTGTAACCATTGTGAATGCGTTTGGCGGGCGATTCTACGATATGAATTGGAATGCAACTATAGATACTCCGCAACAGCGAGCTGCATGGCAGATGTATAAGAAGATCCTGCGTGAGGCGGGACAGCCCGATATCCTTTCTTATACATACAATGAATGTATTGCTCTTATGGCCTCTGGTAAGTGTGGTATTTACTATGATGCAACATCAATTGCGCCGCCGCTTGAAGCAGCCGATTCTAAGGTTAGAGGCAAATTGGGTTATGTAATGGCTCCCCATCAGGTCTTAAAGAAAAATACTGCCTGGTTGTGGAACTGGGCTATGGGTATCAACCCCAAGTCTTCTGCCGAAAAGAAACAGGCAGCCTTTAACTTCATGCTTTGGGCTACCTCCAAGGATTATGTGAAGAAGACTGTTGAGCTTGATCCCACAGGAGCCAGCACTCCTCCTGCTTCTCGTTCCTCCACGTATAAACTTGAAGTGTATGCAAAGGCACCGTATGCGGCAATGACATTGAAAACACTGGAAGGAATGGACTTTACCAAACCGACTCTGGAGCCTGTTCCCTATGTAGGTTTGCAGTATATCGCAATTCCTGAGTTCGCAGATGCAGGAACAAAAATGACAGAATACCTTGCAGATTATGTCGTAGATAAGATCACCCTGGATGAAGCGATTCGAAAAACTCAGGAAGTTTTCGAGAAAGTTGCGATTGATGGTAACTACAAGAAGAAATAGGGTGTCTCTAAAGAAACTTTCTATCTCCGGGATCCTTCTGTAGGATCCCGGATGCTATTTGTATGGGAAGTCTAATGAAAAAACAAAAGACTGATTATAGATTTCTAATGCCTTCGGTACTAGTAGTAGCCATTATGACGCAGGTTCCATTTCTGTTGACGATTATCTTTTCAACACTGCGGTGGAATCTTTCTCGCCCTGATCTGCCACGTACATTCAACGGCTTTGATAACTATTCATATTTTTTGAAAATTGAGTCGTTAAAGCATCTCCCTGAATTTTACAGTATCCTTTTACAGACAATCTTAATAACCGGGGTATCGTTATTGCTCTGTTCAGTACTTGGATTTTTACTGGCTCTACTGCTTGACCACAATATCCCCGGCGTGAACATTGCAAGGACCCTCATGCTGGGTCCATTCTTTGTTATGTCAACAGCAAGCGGCGTCATCTGGAAGACTACTATTTTCAATACGACTTTCGGCTGGTATGGCGTCATTGCAAAATTCTTAGGGTTTACGCCTGTTGATTTGGTGAGCTACCATCCATTGGCAGTAATTATCGTTCTATTCACCTGGCAGTGGACACCCTTCTTCATCCTTGTATTGCTATCCGGCTTGCAGGGAATTCCCATGGATCTGGTGGATAGCATGGAAATTGACGGAGTTAATTGGTTTCAAGAGGTTTTCAAGATTAAGCTTCCTTTAATCATAGGCCACATGCAGGTTGCTGTTATGCTGGGCCTGGTATTCCTCATCAAGGAATTCGGTTTGATCCTGGTTACTACAGCAGGGGGGCCGGGTACACGCTCCTACACTCTTACCTATGCTGTGTATATGCAAGTATTCAGTGCAAACAATGTTGGACGGGCAAGTGCTTTAGCTGTATTGACAGTCGCCTTGACGCTGCTTCTTGTAAATCTGCTGTATCGATCGATAGTTAAACGCAGCGCGCGTTATAGCTGATGCAGGAGGGAAAAGACATGGTAGAAAAAACAATCAAACAAGCGCAGCGGAATATTCGGCTACGCAGAATGACAAAAAAGAGCTTGCTCGCGATACTTATTTATTTGATCGCTATTCTCTATTTCTTTCCCATTCTCTATATGTTCCTTTCAGGCTTTAAGACTGAACAACAAGCAGTCATGCCTGGCATATTTTTTAAACCTACCCTTGAGACGTATCAGAAAGTGCTGAGAGATCCGACCATGCTCCAATACGTCCGTAATTCATTGCTGCAGGTTATTGTAGGAACCGGTATGAGCCTTATTCTCGGAGTTCCAGCATCTTTTGCATTGGTCTTTGGACGCCTAAAACATTCCAGCTCCAATGATAAATTCTACCTCTGGTTCATCACAACCATTCTATTGCCGCCCGTAGCAGTATTGATTCCTCTTTTTACATGGTACCAGCAATTTAATCTTATCAATACGCCCTTTGGTCTCATGCTTGCCTATGTCGGTTTTCATACCCCTATTGTAGTCTGGATGGTCCATTCGTTTTTCTCTGATTTGCCTAAGGAAATCTTTGAAGCTGCAAATATAGATGGTTGTACAAAAATGCAACAATTGATCCGTATTGCTATCCCCCTGGCACGTACCGGAATTATTTCTGCAGGATTGCTTGTTGCCGTGTTCATCTGGAATGAATTTTTTCTTGGGTTCAATCTGACAGGTAATCCGACGGCTACCTTGCCTGTGTACATGGCTAGATTCAGGGAACAGCAGGGGATGTTCGTGGCACAACTTTCCGCATCCTCTACAATTGCCGTACTTCCTGCCATCATTCTCGGATGGATGACCCAAAAGGCTTTGGTAAAAGGTCTCACCATGGGAGCAGTGAAGGGATGAAAACAGGAATCCTGGTGTTCGATATTGGAACAACAAGCGTTAAAACTTCTATTTTTGAACATAGAGGGATTCCTTTAGCATCCGTTTCTGTTCGGTATCCGACCGAGTATCCTAAATCTGGATGGGCGGAACAGCATCCTCAGAAGTTCTGGGGAGCTGCAGTAAAAGCTGTGCAGGAGCTTGTGGCCAAAGAGCCGGTTTTAATGGCAAATATTGAATCTATCGGATTATCCGGACACATGAACGGCTGCCTCCTGGTTGATAAAGAGGGGACACCGACACATCCGGCCCTTATTCATTCGGATTCACGTAGTATTGAGGAATGTACGTTTATTCAGAGCGTGTGTAAGCAGGATGAAATCTACCGTAGAACGGGGAATCGGGTAGATGAACATCTGTCGCTTCCAAAGCTTCTATGGGTGAAAAAGCATCGGCCTGAAGAATTTTCCAGGAGTTCATGGTTTCTCAATGCCAAGGATTATCTGCGTTTCCGATTAACCGGAGAGCTCGGAACAACAGACTACTCAGATGCTTCCCTCACAGGAGCATTTAAACAGACTGAAAAAGAATGGGATACAGAACTCATTGAAGCGCTTGATCTACCGTATACTATTTTTCCAACGCCCGAATTGGCAACTAAACAGGCGGGTACACTCTCGATACAGGCTGCAGAGCTATTGGGATTGAAGTCGGGTATTCCGGTTTCATACGGTGGGGGGGATGCGGCCTGTGCTACACGGGGAGCCGGTGTTTCAGGAATGGGAGAGGCGTATGCTGCAATCGGTTCCAGTGCCTGGATATCTACATTGTCGGAAAGTCCTGTTCCTGATCCGATGATGCGGATGCAGCATTTCCTGGACCTTGAGGGGGAACAGTTCAATATCTGTGGAACGGTACAGAGCGCTGGAATTGCCCTTGACTGGGCACAGAACCTATTCGCACAAGAATATAAAACGGAATCGGAGAGTTATAAGGATTTAGAGGCGAATTTAAGGAAGCTTCCTATAGGCAGCTGGGGAGTACTGTTCCTTCCCTATCTGATGGGTGAAAGGACTCCTCACTGGGATGCCTATGCCCGGGGAGCCTATATCGGTCTATCCTTGTCCACCGATAAGTATGGATTGTTACGCTCGACCTATGAAGGAGTTGCATTTGCCCTGGCCGATATCATGCATGTTTTTAAAGAACTGCACCTGCCCATTAATCGATTCACTCTTTTAGGAGGAGGCGCCCGCAGTACCTTCTGGCAGGAAATCATGGGTGAAATATTTGGAATGCCCCTTGGTATACACCCCTATCCTACCGAAGCAACAGCGATGGGAGCTGCCCTTGCTGCCGGAATATCGGTTGGGCTATGGAAAAATATGCAGGATGCAATTGAATGTGTCGGGTGGAAGACAGGAGAGGTCCTGCCGGATCCTGTACACATAGAGGCATATCGGAAGGTTTACGCAATTTACAGGGACGTGTATCCGGCCCTACGAAATATGTACAGACAATTAGCGGAAGTACGAAATATACATGCTTGACAGCATCAAGAGGAGGCCTGCATGAACATGAGAGCTTTAGTTGTCGATAAACCCGGGCAAGCTCAGGTAAAAATGGTACCCATTCCTGAGGTAGGTGACCACGATGTAAAGATACGGGTTAAGGCGTCCGGGATCTGTGGAACGGACATGCACATCTATCGCGGGGAGTATCTCGGATCCTATCCGATTATACCAGGACATGAATTTGCGGGTATCGTAGAGGAGGTTGGCAAAAAGGTATCGCGCTTTAAGGTCGGGGATCCTGTAGCGATTGAACCCAATATCAGCTGCGACAATTGTACCAGTTGCCTCAGTAATCGACAGAATTTCTGTGAAAACTGGAACGGTATAGGGGTTACCCTACCGGGGGGTATGGCTGAATATGCGGTAGTACCGGAGAAAGCAGTTTTTTCTATCGGCTCTCTATCGTTTGAAAAGGGTGCTTTTGTAGAGCCGCTTTCTTGCGTACTTCATGGTGTGGAGCGAACCCATTTCAGGTTGGCTGATAACGTTCTGATTCTGGGTGCGGGACCTATCGGGTTATTACTTTCCCAGGCTATTCAATTACAAGGGGCTGCCCGGATCACTCAGGTCGATAAGAATGAGAAGCGCCTGGAACTGGCCAAAAGTTGCGGGGCTAATTTTGTTGAAAGCTCATTAGATAAAATTCCCCAGGATTTTTTTGATGTTGTAGTTGATGCTTCAGGATCAACGTATCTTATCAACCAAACAATCCGATTTGTACGCAAAGGGGGAACCATCCTGCTTTTTGGCGTACCGCAGAAAGAAGCCCGCCTGGATTTGCCTGCTTTTACGGTATTTGAAAAAGGATTGTACATTCTGTCCACTTACACATCTGTTCGCAATTCCATCCAGGCGGTACGATTACTGGAGAATGGGAAGATTCAGGTATCGCAATTAATCTCTCACCGATTACCTCTAGAGGGCTTCGTAAAGGGAATAGAAACTCTGGAGCAGGGGACAGAGGGTGTACTTAAGGTACTGATCGTTCCATAACCATCCAGCATGTATTATGCTGAAAATAAACAACAGAAGGAAAATCTATGGGAACAAAACGATTTGAAAAAAAGAGCATTGTAATCACAGGGGGAGCCGGAGATATCGGGCTGGCAACCGCAGTGCGTTTCGGTAAAGAAGGTGCCGATGTCGCGCTGATTGATCTCAAAGATATGTCACAGGCAAAAAAACGAGTGGAAGAGACGGGAGTAACTGTTAAAACGTATCATTGTGATGTTACCGATTATCTGCAGGTAGAACAGACAGTTGCTAAGATTGTCCATGATTTTGGGAAGATCGATATGC
>JAGODW010000122.1 GCA_017998025.1 Spirochaetales bacterium | reverse complement strand
GAAACCGGAAATACACGATGAGAAGATCCGCCAGACTGCATCAAGAATTGCCCATACGGTGGATCTCTTTGTTCTTGCCCAGGGTTCCATGGCCCAGATGCAAGAAGCTTTACACTCCCTTACCGGAAAACCGGTATTGAGCAGCCTCCGAAGCGGAGTAGAATCCGTTCACACTTTTCTGAAGAGTAAAGGTCTTGTATGAATACGTTGGAAAACGCTGCCCGGCAGATACGGAAGGATGTGGTTACCATGATTTACGAAAGTGGAGATGGCCATCCTTCTCCTGCCCTTTCCATAGCTGACATCCTGGCAGCCCTCTACTTCCATGTGATGAATATAGACCCCCAGAATCCGAAAAAACCGGATAGGGACCGCTTCATCCTATCAAAGGGACATGCCTGTACCGCGCTCTATGCCGCTTTAGCCCGGCGGGGATTTTTTCCGGTTTCCGCTCTCTCTACCTTCCGATCCCTCCATTCCATTCTCCAGGGGCATCCGTACCAGAACAAAACCCCTGGACTGGACTCTACCACTGGTTCCCTGGGACATGGGATTTCGATCGGCCTGGGCATGGCTTTGGCTTGCCGCATACAGGGGTACCAGAACTATATCTATGTGATCATCGGAGACGGCGAACAGGAAGAAGGGTTGATCTGGGAAGCGGCCATGGCTGCGGTAAAGTACAGGGCAGGCCGATTGATCGTATTTGCCGACTGTAACGGCCTTCAGAGCGGGGGTAAAATTTCCGAGGTAAGCGGGCTGGAACCGCTTTTGCCGAAATGGGAAGCCTTTGGCTGGCATTGCCAGAGTATTGACGGCCATAATATCGATCAGATTCTATCTGCTATCCAGAATGCCCAGGAGGTATTGGACCAGCCGTCCATGATCCTGGCCAGAACAATTAAAGGAAAAGGGGTTCCCTTCATGGAGAACAACAATGATTGGCATAAAAGAGTCCCCACAAAAGAGGAACTCCAAGAGGCTCTAAAGGCATTGGGGGGGGAACAGTGATTCATCTAGAAAGTACCCGAATCGCAGCTATCGAAGGGATAGAAACGCTAATGAACACCGATAAGCGGTTCGTGATGGTTTTTGCCGATTCAGTAAAGGTATTTCGTGCAGTAGAGTTTGTAAAAAAATACCCTGATCGATGTTTCGATGTGGGAATCGCAGAGCAAAATTCCGTTGCAGTCGCCGCAGGTCTTGCTTCTGCAGGACTGATTCCTTTTGTAGCCACCTATGCCGGGTTTTTAACCCTCCGTGCCTGTGAGCAGATCCGTACGTTTGTCGCGTATCCCCACCTTCACAGTTAGGTACTCTGCAGGAGCAGGCGGAAGCCGTAGCTACCGGGACCATCGCTATCCACCACAACACAATGGCAGGTATTGGCTCTCTCTATCCGGATTTTGGGGCGATGGATACACCGTTCCTTTTCCGCGACGTGGATGAACTGATGAAAGTGGCTGATCCAGATTCACCGGTCATGAAAAAAATGAACGATGGACTCGTTGCCAGCCGTGGAGTCCGCGTATACTATACCTTCTACTTTGGAACCCGGCATCTTACCTGTAATAAACCGATCTATAAACCAGCAGATCTTAAAGGGATGAAAATTCGTGCAATCCCCTTCCCCATCTACATGGCGGCAGTGGAAGGAATGGGAGCAATTGCAGTACCCGTAGACTGGGCAGAAGTTCCTACAGCCCTTGCTACAGGAGTCATTGAAGGGCAGGAGAACCCCACCGATACAATCCTCAGTGCAAAACTATATGAAAAACAGTCCCATATTATTCTGACAGGCCACATTAAAGGGGCAGAACTTGTCGTATTCAACGACAAAGCATGGAAAGGGCTTCCTGCGGACATACAGAAGATACTCCTGGAAGCGGGAAGAGAAGCAGGCAAACAAGGAACCCAGATGACCAAGGATGTAGAAGATTTAGCCCTGGAAGAACTCCGGAAAAATGGGATGATCGTTATAGGGCCTAAAGAGGGACTGGATCTGGAAGCTTTTCGAACCCAGGTAACCGCTTATGTGAATGCAAAATTCAGCTCCCAGTATGGCAAAATCTATGAAGATATTCGAGCTATGTTAAAATAGCTCCTTTATTAGCCAGGATCTTTCAAGGAGGAGAGAAATTTTTTCTCCTCCTTTATGTAAGGAAACGCTGTATGCAGGAAAAAAGCAGTAATAGACTATTAGAAAAAATATTGGCGTTCATGGAAGCCTGCTCTATTGGAACCCTATGCTTGCTCGCTGCACTGATTCTTCTTCAGATTAGCCTGCGGAACCTTTTCTCCATTGCTTTTGGATGGATGGATGAACTTGCCCGATGGTTTCAAGTTATTTTTGTGTATCTTATGGTTCCCATTCTTTACAGAAAAGGGCAGTTGCTCGCTGTTGACTCGTTTGTAGCGGTTTTGCCTCCCCAAATCTCAAAATTTATTGAACTAATCGATAAAATTCTGCTTTTTGGATTCTCTTTAATTTTTTTGATCAGCGGGCATGCCCTTATGAAAACTGCAGGAACCGTAAAAACTCCCGCGCTGGGGTTAACGAACTATGTGTTTTTTACTCCTGTTTTTTTAGGTATGGGACTGCTTGCCCTAACCACTCTAGACAGCTTACTGCACTGGAAAAGGAGAGAATCCCCATGACAGGTATCGGCGTAATCTTACTATTTCTTTTATTTGTTATACTGAAAGTTCCTATTGCTATAAGTATGGGGATTCCATCTTTTCTCTATATCTATTCCCACGGGATTTCTATTACCGCGGTAAGTCATCGAATGGTGAATTCCCTGAATTCTGTTCCGCTCCTTGCCGTTCCTCTTTTCATCCTGGCAGGAAACCTCATGAATACATCCGGTATCAGTGATCGTATTTTCCGCAGCGCCCGTATCTTTGTAGGACGGATGAAGGGTGGGCTTGCTCAGGTAAATGTGCTTGCCAGTTTGATCTTTTCCGGTATATCCGGTGCTGCATTGGCCGATGTAGGGGGCTTGGGAAATGTAGAGATTCGAGCCATGCGGGAACAGGGGTATCCGGATGAACAATCCGCTGCCATCACAGCCGCCTCCGCTACGATCGGCCCCATTTTCCCTCCCAGTATTCCCCTGATCATCTTTGGTACCGTTGCAGAAGTATCGGGGATACGGTTATTGATTGCCGGGATCGTACCTGCCTTAATCATTACTGTCTTTTTAATGCTTGAAGTTGCCTGGTTAGCACGGAAGTACGACTGGCCGAGAGATACCCTTCCTCTCACCTGGAAGGATCGATTTAAAATACTGGGCTCTTCCTTTCCTGCCCTTCTGGCACCTGTTATCCTGATTCTTGGTTTAGTGAGCGGAACCTTCAGCCCCACGGAACTAGCCGGATTCGCTGTCTTCTACATGATCATAATCAACATCTTGTTTTACCACGAAGTATCCTGGGAAAGCCTTATTGCCACGGTACGGGAAACTCTCATTTCTACGGCGAATATCCTTTTTATTGTCAGTGCTGCAGCTATCTTTGCCTGGGTCCTCACGGTAGAGCAGCTGCCTGTAACCATCAGCAACCTGTTTCTCTATATTACGGATAACCCGTATCTACTTCTCCTGCTTGTAAATGTACTCTTATTCATCGTAGGAATGTTTATGGAGAGCATCGCTGCAATCCTTGTGTTTGCCCCCTTGATTGTTCCTCCCCTGATCAATCTTGGGGTGGATCCTGTTCATCTAGGGATCGTAATGGTTTTAAACCTGATGATAGGCCTCATAACGCCCCCGGTAGGAATGAGTTTATACATGATAAGTATTGTATCTCAGGTTCCTGTTCCCAAAGTGACAAAAGCCATTCTCCCCTACTATATTCCCCTGGTTCTCTCACTGTTAGTTGTCACCTTTGTACCTTGCATTTCCACCTTCCTTCCGAATCTAGTGTTTGGAAAGTAGGTAAAGTATAGAATTAGAAAACGACTGATTGCCCGTGGCTTTTTCCACAAAACCACGGGCATTTGATTTTTGTCTACTGAGCCAGTACCTCACTCCAGGTTGTAACAGGCCATTCTGTCTTGAACAGTTGTTCTACTGCAGGTTTCGCTTTGGTACGGAACGCTTCGGCATCCGGAATAACGATTTTCATCTTTTGCTTCAAGGTATTGAGAATTTCCTCTTCGCTCTGGATGAGTCGCTCTGTTCCCCAATCACAGGCCTTTTGCGAAGCCTTCAGGATTAATTTCTGATCGCTCCGGGATAGTTTTTCAAAGAATGGTTTATGTATCAGCATGCCCCCGGTTTGTACCTGATGGTTCGTCATGATCAGATGACTCTGGACTTCTTGCAGCTTGAAGGAACTGATCTGGGATAAGTCTCCCTCCGAGGCCTCTGCACGGCCGTCCTTTAAGGAAGCATAGAGTTCCGTTAAAGGGATGGGAATCGGGTCTGCTCCTATCTCTTTCCAGACAATAATCCATGTCTTTACCGTAGGAAGGCGGAGTTTCAATCCTTTTACGTCATCCGGGGTAACGAGGGGTTTGTTCGCGGTTGTCTGTCGAAGCCCCCGGTATACGACTCCCACGTATTTAACATTACCATTTTTCTCTACTTCCTCACGAGCTTTTTGTCCCAGCTTACCATCCCAGATCCGCACAAAATGATCCAGATCTTTCATTACGTACGGGGCGTTAAAAAAGAAATACTGGGGTGCATATATTTCCAGCGCCCGGTGGCCATTGGACTGCATTTCGATCTGCCCACTGCTGTTTTTATCATTGATGGCCTCTTCTGATTCCGTCCCTACCTGAAGTACCACTTTTATTCTACCGCCGGTCTCCTGCTCTACAATCTCCTTAAACTTTGCAGCGGTATCCACCAGGATGTGCCCTTCTTTAAACGGGCTCCCGATCCGGATCGTCACAGGGGGACCGCTTTTACTGCTTGTTGCACAGCCCAGGAATACCCCCACTAATAGAACGATCAGAACGATAGTAATCCCTCTCTTCATATATTACCTCCCTATTTAGGATTTTCTAAAATTGTAAGTCGTAAGACGCCAGATGTCAAGTTTCAAAAAATTGAATATGGGCGCTGCTCAGGGGGTAGTAGCCTTATCAGGCTTCATAAAATTCATAAAAAAAGAAAGGAATAGGGCTGGTCCAACGACGCTTATAGGATAGGGATACCAGAATTAGTTATAGATATACCCATTCAGATTTTCTTTTAATAGAACAAGATATCGTGTCGGCTTTCTGATCAAAAGATCATTCACTACATCAATTCACCCGATACTCTGGATATGAGCCAGCTTGAACGAGTCGTGTTCATAGACCAGAGAATCAAGAATCACAATGGGATACGAATCAGGGACATTACAGAGCATTTCGAGATATCCGAACGGCAGGCAAAGCGCGATATCGAGTATCTGAGGGATCGTTTTGACGCACCCATAGTCTGGAACAGGGAAAAGGGATGCTATATCTACAGTGCGGAGTACCGGGATCTTGATTTCCTTGATGAGAGATCGCTGCTTTTCTATGTGTTCGCCCGCGCTGCTGCAGGAACCCTCGCCTATGTACCTGTCGCAGCACAGCAAGCCCTCGATCACCTCCTTACGATGGTATCGAAGGATCTCC
>JAGODW010000121.1 GCA_017998025.1 Spirochaetales bacterium | reverse complement strand
TGCCAGTAGTGTGGCAATATTGTTTTTTGCCCGATAGTTATGGGGATCAAAAGCAAGAATCTCTTTAAATGACTGGACTGCTTTATCGTATTCTCCCAGTTCCTGAAGTACATGCCCCAGATTGTTTAACCCGTCTGTCCATCCCGGCCGAGCCCGGAGAGCTAACTCGTACTGTTTTCGGGCTTCGGCATGTTCCTTTTTGATTTCAAAAGCGATTCCTAGATTGTACCGTAACGTAGGATGGTTCGGATCTACTCTGAGACCCTTGCTAAATATTTCCGTTGCCTTTTCATACTCTCCCATACTGTCATACAAAGTCCCCAGGTTGTTGTAGGCAAGGACAAATTCGGGATCTATCTCAATAGCCTTTTGATAGGACTCTATAGCAGCTCCTATATTTCCCACGCTCTTATGTACGTTTCCCAGATTATAGTAAATCTCTGCAAAGGGGGCATTAAGTTCCCGGGCTTTTTCTAAAACTTCCAGAGCTTTTTCTGGAGCACCCGTCTGACGATAGATCACTCCCAGGTTGTTGAAGGCTTCCACATTCTGAGGATCAAGGGATAGGGCTTTTTCAAAGGACTGGAGGGCTTTGTCGTACTCCTGCTGTTTTCCGTGGATATTTCCTAATAGAATCAGCGCAGATATTAAAGAAGGCTGAAGGGATAGAACCTCCTGGGTGAGTTTTTCTGCTGTGGTTAAGTCTCCCAGGGTAAAGGCATGTCGTGCATGTTGCAGCAGTACCTCAGGGTGTTTTATCTTTGGTTCCGTGTTCATTCCGATAGATCCTCGAGGGCCTTGTAATAACCGTAAAGGAAAAACGGCTTGTCAGGGGATCCTCGCTGGAATCATAAGCTGATATTGCAAAATAGTAAAGTTTTCCATTGGTAAGACCTGAAATGGTAATTTCTGTACAGTTGCCAGCCTTAATCGGAGAAGGCCCCAAAGTGCTATCATTCCCTTTAAAGACCCCTGGTTCCGACCCGTAGTACACAAAATACCCGGTTACCGAAGGATCCGGTACTTTGGACCAGCGTAGGAGCACTTCCCCATCCCCGGGGACGGCCTGTACAAAAGAAGGGGGAGGCGGAGGGGTTTTGGGTTCATACGTAACAATAATTTCTGTAATTTTGGGACTTTGCTTCCGGGAACCATCCGGGTATAGTTCAGCCCGGAGTTGGAGGAACCGACCTTTAGAATCATGAGGGAGGTCTTTGCCGGGATCAACAGGGATCCATTCTCTTTTTTCAATGTCTATAAAAGAGTTGGCCATCCGATAGTAGTAAAACACAGCACTATCTCCGGGAAGTACCTTGAGAACTTGTATCTGGAGTACACGTGTATCGTGGTAACCGAGATCCAGGGGTTCTGTTTCTATCCATCCTCCTTCCGGAGGGAATGGTTTCAGGTTCAAGGGATCAGAGTACCTGCGATACATACGGAACTCATCCATGAACCCATTGTATCCTTCCCCGATACGGAGGGGAGACTGCCCGCCTCTTTCCAGTGCAGGATAGTATACGGATCCGTCTTCCCTTCCGCTGGGGGTAGCGTATACTACGGCATCCGGTTCTCCGTCCAGCAGATACTCGATCATTCCCGTGGATGCATCGTACCGAAGAGCGTGGTGCCTCCATTCCCGAGGTACAAGGGGAGAACTTCCCCGGAGTGAAACATCGATCCGGTTGCCTTCAGGGCCCTGAAAAAAATTAAGGAAGCTCCAGATCAGTACTCGGCCTGAGATACTGCAGCTTACTTCCTGGTAACCGCTCCGGGAAGTACCGGCCTTTCTCCAGACGAAAATACCTTCCCCTTCTTCCAGATTCGTGGGATATAGCCAGAATTCAATGGAGAATCCCCCTTCTGTTAAGCCTGAAGAAAAAAATGAATCCTTCCTCGGTATTAAGGTAAGGAAGGAATCTGAAAAAAAGGCTCCTGAACCCTTCCCTCGAGCCTGATGGGACTCCACAAATTGTACGTTTCCGCTCTGTACAATCCAATGCTCTGACTCATCCCGTAAAACGGGACTATCAAAGGGGAGAAACAGGTCGGTCCCTGCATCCACCGGCTCCTGCAAATCCTTAAGACTTAATTCAGCGTTCCCATCGGATTTTTGCCGGACCAGGACCCTTTGAGATAGCGCAATGGCTCTAAATCCCTCTTTCCCTCCCAGCCGCAGGACCGATTCTATCGGGTAGAGGGGAAATGAGAGGAAAAAGAGGCATAGTATGAATACAAAAGGCGTTTCTTTTTTCACGGTTCGTCGTTACATTATTATCGGTGAATATGGAAAAAGAAAAGAGTCCAGCTTTTAACCAGAAAACGGATCCGGCTATTAGAGCCGATCATTTGCCTCAAACCCCCGGTGTGTACCTGATGAAGGATGGCAAAGGAACCATTCTCTATGTAGGAAAGGCAAAGAACCTGAGAAAACGAGTGCGTTCCTATTTTATAGGGGAGAAAGATATAAAAACAGCCACTCTCCTCCGTAAAATTAAAGATATTGACTATATTGTTACGGAAACAGAATACGAAGCGTTACTATTAGAAAATAACCTTATTAAGCAGTACGAACCGAAGTACAATATTAACCTGAAAGACGGGAAGACGTATCCAGTAATACGGATTACGGCGGAAGAGTTCCCCCGGGTATTTCGTACCCGGAGGATCGTACGGGATGGGTCTGAGTACTATGGCCCCTATCCGGCTGTTCAGGCCTTAGATACCTACCTTGCGTTGATTGAAGGATTGTACCCCTTAAGAAAGTGCCGGGGATCTTTGAAAAAAAGGGACACTCCCTGTCTCTACTACCACATCGGGCGTTGTACGGGTCCCTGCGCAGGAAAAATTGACCGAGAAGCTTACCTGAAGAATGTAGAAGGGGTCCGCAAACTCCTTTCCGGGGATACCGGTTCCCTTATAGCAGACCTTGAAGATAAGATGGCCCAGGCTGCAAAACAGCAACGGTTCGAGGAAGCAGCCCGGTATCGGGACCTTCTTAAAGCGATACAGGACGTAGAAGCTCAGCAGCGGGTAGAGGATTTCAATGAGGAATCCCGGGATTATATCCATTGTACGAGCAGGGGAAGATTCTCTGTCGTCCAGGTGTTCCGAATGCGAGGCGGAAAACTCCGGGGAAGGGAAATTTACCTGGGGCCCTTTCCTGGAACCGTAGGGGAAGTGTTGGAGCAGTTTTTTCTTCTCTACTATACAGAAGCGTCCAGGGTTCCCCATACCATTTTTCTTTCTGAAGCTGAAGCGCTCCAGCCGTTGCAGGAGTATGTTTTCCGAAATTTTAGAAGAGATACCGAAGTTCGACTCCCCTCGGAGAAACGGGACATCGCCATTCTAAATTTAGTGCGAGAAAATGCAGAACACGAGCTGCGGAAGGCCTTGCACGAAGAAGGAGACATCGGTGCTCTGGAGGACCTCCGCACAGTTCTTCAGTTGAATCGAACACCTCTCAGAATCGAGGGTTTCGATGTATCTCAGCTAAATGGAAAGTATCCGGTAGCCTCTCTCGTCTCTTTTTACCGGGGCGTACCAGAGAAACAGGCCTACCGTAAGTTTCATGTGAAAACCCTTGAAGGAGCTATTGACGATTATGAAGCGATGCGGGAAATCATAGCCCGCCGCTATACACGGCTCCTGAATGAAGGGAAAGATATTCCTGATCTGATTCTGGTAGATGGAGGAAAAGGACAGGTCCAGGCAGCACGCTCTATCCTGAATGCTCTGGGTTTGGATCAGATTCCTCTAGTAGGGCTGGCGAAGAGGGAGGAAGAGCTTTTTATTCCGGATCGTAAAGATCCGATTATTCTTCCCGAAGGTTCTCCTGCCCTCCGGGTGCTTCAGGCAGTACGGGATGAAGCACATCGGTTTGCCACGAGTTTTAATAAACAACTTCGAACAAAGGCGCTTCGTTTGGAAAGGCTTACTTCTGTTCCAGGCATAGGAGAGGTGCGGGGGAAGAAACTACTGAAGCATTTTGGTTCTCTGGAATCGATCGCGTATGCCGGTACGGAAGAAATTGCACGGGAAGGAGGCGTTTCTTTACAGGTTGCGGAAGCTCTGGTAGCCTATTTGAAAGGTTCCCTCTAACAGATTGGTAGTGTCACGAAGCTTGTGGGTATTTTGATAGAAAGTGACTGGCTGCATACACCCACAAGCTTCGTGACAGTAGGTACTCCTAAAGGGATAGGTCGAAACTTTTAAAAGGGCTTTCTCCCCTCAAGATAATTACTCCATAGAGAAACAGTTCCAGCAGCAAAAGGTGTAGATCCTGGCGAAAAGATCGGAGGTACTCATCAAAATCTGCACAGAGCACCAGGATGTCTTCCGCCTGTTCCTGTGAAAAACTCTTTTCTCCTTCCATATAGAGCCGCTGGGTTCTTTTCCCAAGAATCCGCACTTTCCCACAGGCTTCCTGAGGACTGAAGTTCTCTTTCCGGAGATGGAGGTAGTTTTTAAGGGTTCGGAACTGATAGGTCAATCCAGCAAGAATCCCTACCGGTTGAGTCTCTCCTTCCAGGAGAAGCTTGTGAAGAATTTCCAGAGCAGGTTCTAATCGGCGTTCCAGAATCCGCTCAAAAAGGGAGAACACAGTCTCCTGTTTCCCATGGTAAAGGAAATCTTCAATATGCTGTGGATGGATTTCCCCCTTTTCTTTATAAAACCAGGCCAGATTATCGCAAACCCGTTTCATCTCCCGGGTATTGTTCTCTACCAGCTCCAGCAAGAGTTCTACACTCTCCGGAAGGATCTGTATATTTTCCTTCTTAAAGTACGAGAAGACCCAATCCCGTTTTTGATTATCAAAGAGTTCCCAGAAGATCTTTTTTTGTGCTGCTGGTACCGTATCCTGTATCTTTTTTTCTATGGAGGGGCGGTCGCTGATCAATAGGAGAATCCCTTCGGGAGAAGGATGCTGAATGTATTCAAGGAGAGCCTCTAGTTCTTCTTTCCGTTTCAGCGTTTCAGCCCCCTCAAAAAAGACAATCCGAATTTGGGTAAATAGGGAGCCGTTTCTCAGAATAGCAAGGGCTTCGTGAATCGTGTTTTCAAAGGAATAGAGTTTGTGAAGTTCTGGTTCTTCTTTGTACTGGGAACGAAGGCTATCGAGTAAGTTCTTAATGAAGGATTCTTTTTCCCCTAATTCAGGGCCTAGTAGGAGGTAAACAGGTGCAAGTTTATTCATAGGAACGGATCAAGTGGGCTAATCGCCCTAGAATGCGGAGGTTTTGAGCATAGATAGGCGGATACAGTGGATTTTCCGATTGTAATTTGATCCGGTTTTTTTCCCGGAAGAATCGTTTTAAGGTAACGGCATCCTCTACCATAGCTACTATAATCTGCCCGTTCTCTGCATCTGCTTGCTGACGCACAATAGCTAGATCTCCGTTAAAGATTCCGGCTCCGGTCATGCTATCTCCCTGTACCCGGAGAGCAAAATAGTTCCCCTTCCCCAGGTATTCCATCGGAACAGGAATATACCGCTCCCAGTTTTCCTCGGAAAAAAGAGGTCTTCCTGCAGCCACAGCACCGAGGAGAGGTACACGGGTCATCTGTCCGCGATCCGATGTGTCCTGGTCCAATACCACCAGAGAGCGGTAATGATTTGAGTCGAGTTTTACGAATCCTTTCCGTTC
>JAGODW010000120.1 GCA_017998025.1 Spirochaetales bacterium | reverse complement strand
CAGCTGAGATACTTCCACCTGAATCTGCATCCGGTCCTCGGTGGAATAGACACCGTTTGCGGCTTGCACCGCAAGTTCCCGGATTCTCTGCAGAATATCCTGCGATTCCTGCAGATACCCCTCTGCCGTTTGAATAAAGGAGATACCGTCTGCAGCGTTCCTCTCGGCACGGAACAAACCGCGGATCTGGGATCTCATCTTTTCGGAGACAGCCAACCCTGAAGCATCGTCCGAAGCACGATTGATCCTCTGCCCCGACGATAGCTTCTCCATGTTCTTGTCAATGTTGATGTGATTGAACTTGTTCTCCCGTTGTGCGAACATTGCACTGATGTTGTGGTTGATAATCATACGATCCTCCCTGATAGTATTCGGACATCCTTGTCCGTTCAGCGTAAAACGCCTTATTATCTATGTCGGAGAATTTCCAGCGCACTTGAGAAAAATGAACGATAGTTGTAAGGGAGGGAGTAACCTGTGTTAGGTATTGTTTTTACGGGTGGGTTGGGACCGGATAGAGATGAGGTAGAACCGTATCTTCAGAGAGCATCCTGGATTGTAGCAGCGGATTCGGGACTCTTATTGGCAGAGAACCTTGGAGTAGAACCGAATATTATTCTGGGAGATATGGATTCCATACCCGATCGTACAATTCTTAAGAAGTACCCAAAAGCTGAAATACGGGAATACCCCCGGGACAAAGATTATACAGATACAGAACTGGCCTTGCAGAGCCTCTATTCTCTGGGATGTTCGGAGTATATCCTGGTGGGAGGAGGGGGAGGGCGGCTGGATCACTTACTGGGAATCGTGAGTCTCTTCTATCGCTCTAAACCGCCCTCCCGCTGGTTTACCCATAATGAAGAGGTGGTATATATCGAAGATTGTCTGGAAATAGGGGGATTACAGGGCCGGAAAGTAACATTTATGCCGGTAAGCCTCGAGGAATGCAGGATGAAAACAGAAGGATTAAAGTGGCCGCTGGACTCGTTACGCTGGAGGCCGGGAGATATTGGAATAAGCAATATTGTTGTATCGGATCCTGTACGTGTGTCTATGATTCAAGGCCGATTAATCTTGATCATACCAAAAAGGATGTACGGGTGAAAAACTTAACGTGTTTGTCTCTCGATGAACAAAAACGATTGCTATCTGGAATAGAATCTTCATTGGCTCTAGAGGAAAACCTGGATACAATGATTGTCCGGGTTCCCACGGATCCTTCTGTACGAGCATCCCTTCTTTATAGGGACTGGACTGAAGCTTCGAAAGGGAAAAAATTAAATCATTGGGCACGAAATTTGGTTTCAATTAAAACTGAGGAAGAATTCCTATTGGAGGCGAAACTGGACGCTCTTCGTTCTACTATCCGGGAATATCCGCAGGTCTATACAGATTTTTCCCGCCGATTGTTTCTTCCTTCGATAGCAGAGGCAATCCATTCCATATATCACCTCTCGTATCCAATGATAAAGCCGTTTCAAGTATTATTTCAAAATATTGAGAATCTACAAAAGTTGGTAAAATATTTGATCGAAAGGCATCTTGAGCACCCCAAATCTTCCTTGATCCAGCTTATTTCTGTGCAAGAGATGAAGGATCTATTTTTCCAGAGTGAATCCCGGCAAGATCTCATATCGGAGATCCGAAAACGATTGGAAGGGTATCTGCAGAGTTTAAAGGAGGAGGGGTTTCTCGCTGCTGCTCAAGAGATCCTCCCTCTGTACGGTTTCAGGAATCTTTTTTTGTTCCCGTATGACGATTTGTTCGTGCAGTTCAAAAAAAACCTTCAATTCGAACCCGCACCTATTTATCCTACGTTAGATTATCTTGAAAGATTCTTCTGCTGTCTCTACCCGTTTCGAAACTATGATCTACAGAATTTATTGCCTTCTGAAATCGTAGAGTTCCTGGCAAAACATGTAGAAACAGAAGGAGAATTTTCCTTTAGAGAGCAGGGAGAGCACGTCGTACAGGAAACAATTCGGCACACCTGTCAAGCTACTGCTTCCTTATGCAAGAAGGTGTTAACAGAGGTTCCTTTTGTCGAGCTCATCCGATACTATCGTTCAGATCCGTATTATCGTATTTTGATTTATCCTCCCAAACCAAAACTACAAGCATTCTATATGTATTCGTTAACGTTAAAGGTATTCAGTGATTTCGAAGATTTTTTTTCAAAGATCAGGTTTGATATTTTAGAAGATATATTGAATCAACTGTTCAAGGGAGAACCTCTGGTTGAGTTCCTATATTACATGAACTCCCGATTAAATTTGACTCCGAAACAGGGATATCCTGGTTTCACACACCATAGATCCCTCGTGGTCTTGTACAACTTTCTCCGTTCTGTATATACCGGCTATCTTCAGGGAACGATTCATATATTGAATCGGGCAATAACAAATAGAGTTCGGGATAGTGTAAGTATGATCCTGGTTCATGCATCGGGAATCGAAGAATTGCAGACCCGAATATCCTTGTTTGATGCTTCCTTTGCTCCAGACTCCGAAGCAGGGAGGAATATGATCCTCATGAAAATGGTATTAGAGAGGGATGCGAAACAACAGAAAGCCTATCGGTCCCTCATTGCAGAGAAGGATAAGGAGGGGAAAGAACTTCTTGAAAAGTCCCTGATTCACCTGGAATCTCTCCTGATTGGATTTCGGAATATACAGAGTGACAAAGTCTTTGTTCGGGAGACTGCCCGGCGTTTCCCCTCTATAGAGACCCGTATAGAGAATTGCGTGACCTATCTAATACTTGGAACCAAAGCAATAAGGTATCTCATGGCAATGGAGAAGGGCGCTCTTTAGGGACGGCTCTCCTGCGCAATAAACTCTTTCAGGCGTTCGCAAGATCGGAGGGGGGATTCGACTAACACTCGCTTCCCGGCAATGAGATCCGCGATTCCCAGCTCACGGGGATAGCGGGGGATGATATGAAGGTGCAGGTGCGCGATAGATGCACCTGCATGGATCCCCATATTGTAACCTATGTTGTAGGCTGAGGGGTGATAGAGCGCATCCAGGGTGTCTAGAAACCGGTTGGTTAATTCCGCACAGCGGGAACTTTCCTCTACAGTCATCTGTCGAACATCTTCAATGTGCCTTCGGGGAAAAACCATGAGATGTCCCGGGTTATAGGGATAGAGGTTTACTACAACCAAAAAGAGAGGATCTTCGTACACGGTAAGATCAACCACACTTTCTTTTTTTTCTGCGATACTACACAACAGACAACCGGAGTCTTTTAACCCCATCACATATGCCATTTTTTCAAAATTAAAAAAGTATTCCATGGACGATTCCTGCTATTCCTGTACTGCTCGTTGCCGAAATTCTTTTAATTCAGAAAGATCAATTTTTTCCAGCTTTTCTATCGCTAAAAATTCCAGAAGGAGAGGGTAGCTTTTGAGAAGTTCGCCGTATTTCTTTAAAGATTCCAGCCTCCGCTCTTCAGCCATGGATTCAATCGTGTGTTTCTTAGATTCCATCACCAGGGTTTCCTTTTTACCTTCTTCAACCGCCAAATACAACTCTTTTCCCTTTTTATACAGATCGTAATCCGGAACCTGAATAAAGGAAATTGTGTAGGATTGAAGAGAGAACGTAGAAAATCGTTCCTCCCATACCTGTTCTACGAGGGTTTTGCATGCTTCCTGCCACGAACCAGGTACTGATGCTTCCAGGCGGGAGAGAATCGTTTCTTGAATTCGAATCGACAGCGTCTGCTGGATTTCTTGCTTCTTATTTTCCACCCATTGATTCAGATTGGCGGGAAGAAGGCCTTCTGTTTTTACCAGTTCAGGAAATGTCTCTTTCCGGAAAGAAAACTGAAGATCAATGCTAATCTCATACATGAAGGAGGGTAAGCCTTCTAGTACGCTCGCATATACCGTGCCCGAGGGCAGTTCCCCTTTGACAACGACTGATAGAGGATACACTTCTACAGGAAAGAGGTAGAGGGAATAGTTGCCTGGGATCAATCGTTCCCAACGCCATTGAAACTCCCCGGGTTCCCATACGGCAGATTCCCATCCCCCGGTTTTTGAAAAACCTATCGCCCAGTTGCCTGGGGGAATGGAACGTTGAACCCATCCGATAAAAAATCCTGCACCGATCAAAACGACAAGTAGTATCCCGATAATCCAGAACCGTTTCATGCCTTAAATACTAGTCGAAAACACTTCTTCTATGCAAGGGCTGTTTGTTGTATAATTTATATAGTATGGATCTTCATGGATGGTTTTCTGCGGTAAGGCGGTTCTGTCGATTTCTCTGTCTATTTTCTCTTTCTTTCAGTTTTCTTGTCCTATTTTATTACCTTATTGGCTCGTACCAGGGATTTACCTCTGAAACGCAACTTTTTTTACTTTCTATCCTTAGAATAATCGCTTCCTGCTCTTTCTGGAGCGGATGTAACCTTGTTTTCCTCTGGCTTGCATCAAGGTTTTTTAGAATATCTCCAAGAAGACTTACCGATATGATTCTAGGATTTTCCTCCGGAATTACGGGAAGCATGTTCCTTGTGGGAACACACCTTATTCTATCCTTCACTGAGTCTTCCCTTTAAACTATCGCCCGGGCATGAAAATGCCGAAGAGTAATTGTCCATGTTTGAAAACACTATAAACATTCGACTAAAAACATCGCTGGAAGTACACAGAATCCGTAAGCCTTCTCGGATCATTGAACAATTATTTCAAGAATTACGGGAAATCATTAAACCAGGTATTACCACAAAGGGGATTGATTCATTCTGTGATGAGTACTTCAAACGGCATCATGTAGTATCCGCGCAAAAAGGGTATCGCGGATTCCCGGCCTCTGTCTGTGTTTCTCCGAATCAGGTAGCGGCACACGGAATTCCCAATAATTATCCCCTGGGAAGAGGAGATATTTTTACCGTAGACGTAACCATCTATATGGACGGATGGCATAGTGATGCTGCCTGGACCTTTATTGTGGGGCCTCCTCGGCCTGAAGCTCTGTACCTAATCAAGAGCGCCTGGCAGGCTACACGGGCAGGGGTGATGGCTGCACGGGCAGGAAACCGTCTGGGAGATATTGGTGCAGCGATTCAAAAAATAGCTGCCCATTTTGGGTGTGCCGTGCTGGATGATTTTGCCGGTCATGGTATTGGTGAATCTTTTCATGAAGATCCTATTGTGGCAAATACGGGAACTAACGGAGTAGGGCAGCCGATCGTACCCGGCATGGTATTTACTGTAGAACCCATCCTATCGCTGGGAGGATCACGGGTGAAGACGCTGGAGGATGGCTGGACCGTGGTTACCTGCGATAACTGTTTAACGGCACAATTTGAACATACTGTGGCTGTTTTCGGGGATAGAACAGAGGTGCTTACCTTTTCAGAAAGGAATCTAGAGAGTTGTCCGGAAGAGCCGCCTTTTTATTAACTGAATGTTGTATATCTTGACAGGCTCTACAATCGCAGGTAATCTCCTGAAAAAAAAAGAAACACTGAGGAAGGCATGCCATCTTAGCTCAGCTGGCCAGAGCACGTGACTTGTAATCTCGGGGTCGTCGGTTCGAATCCGACAGATGGCTTAACCCGTCCGTCTTGACGGAAAACGAGTTTCTTAGTATGGTTTCTACCGTGTAGGGGAGATTCCCGAGTGGTCAAAGGGGGCAGACTGTAAATCTGTTGGCTCAGCCTTCGTAGGTTCAAATCCTACTC
>JAGODW010000119.1 GCA_017998025.1 Spirochaetales bacterium | reverse complement strand
GGGGAAACTCGTAGTGGACGAAGGGGCAATCGAAGCGATGCGGAATCGGAAGAGTCTGCTTCCCTCGGGCATTCACGATGTAGAGGGGGTATTCGCAGCCGGAGACATTGTATTGGTGAACGATAAAGCAAAGATTGTTACCGGCTTGAACAG
The DNA here is from genome assembly GCA_017998025.1 of Spirochaetales bacterium. Lineage (GTDB taxonomy): Bacteria > Spirochaetota > Spirochaetia > DTKZ01 > DTKZ01 > DTKZ01. The sequence continues at coordinate 5,558 of JAGODW010000119.1, read as the reverse complement.
TACAGAACTGAAAAGCCTGATGGGCAAGCACAGCTCCGAGATCCGTAAACTTCTGGGTTCCGAAAAACGGGATGTGGTAGCCCGGCCTGAAGATATTGTATTTTTGGAGGAGATATGAAGTACCGTTATCTTGGAAAATCCGGTTTATTGGTTTCACGGGCATGTTTAGGAACAATGACCTTTGGGGCAAAACCCTGGGGGTGTGATGAGAAGGACTCACGGGCTATCCTGCTCCGGTATATTGAGGCGGGAGGTAACTTCATTGATACGGCGGACGTATACGCCGGAGGTGAGTCGGAATCGATCATCGGTTCTATACTCCCTGAGTTAAAGCGAGACGAAGTACTTATCGCCTCCAAGTGTTATTTTCCCATGAGTCAGAAACCGAATGCTCATGGATGGTCCCGGAAGCATGTTATCACATCCTGCGAAAACAGCCTCCGGCGATTAAAAACTGATTATATCGATATCTACTACCTTCACGGGCCGGATCCTCTGGTGCCTATGGAGGAAGTGCTGGAAACCCTCGACATTCTGGTGCGGCAAGGAAAAATCCTGTACACCGCTTGTAGTAATCTGTTCGGCTGGCAGATAGCCAAAGCTATGGAACTGAGCCGCTCCCAGAGAAGGAATGGATTTGTTTGCGGTCAATACCTCTATAATCTGATTCATCGGGATGTGGAAGGGGAAGTTATCCCGGCTATGGTAGACTCTGGAGTTGGGGTACTGAGCTGGAGCCCTCTGGGCGGGGGAGTGCTGACCGGAAAATACAAGGGAATGAAAGAACCACCTGCGGGCTCCCGTCTGGAACACAGAATCAAGGTGGATGGACCCCGCTTCTGGAACGAGCGGGGATTTCAAATGGCAGAAAAACTTGAAGCGATCTCTAAGGATATAGGGATACCCATGGCAAAACTCGCCCTGGCGTGGCCTCTAACCCGAAAGTTCCTATCCTCTGTAATTATTGGAGTGCGGACTCTCGCTCAGTTAGAAGAAAACCTGGAAGCTACCGATTGGGACATGCCCGAAGACATCCAGAAACGGTTGGACGAGATATCCACCCCGGAAAAGGATTACCTATGGTGGTTTAACGGAACAAACTACAAAAAGTTTCTGGATGCCGCAGAACACCTGTTCCCGGGAACCGGTGCAGGTATTGATCTCCTCGATATCACTTAACGTTGAGCGGTTCTTTGGTTGACAGCAAGATGTTCATGATTTATGCTCGAGTTATTACTTATGAAACTATTAAACTATAGAATTCTCTTAAGAAAAGAACAAGAAGGTGGGTATACAGTACTAGTCCCTTCTCTTCCAGGTTGTATTACATACGGTGATACGATAGAAGAAGCGATAGATAGAGCAAAGGAAGCGATAGAGCTATATATTGAGAGCTTAATAAAGCATGGTGAAGAGGTACCAACAGAAGAAGGAACATTAGAATACACCTTGAGTGTGAAAACGCATGCCTAAGATGCCTTATCTTACTCCTCAGAAAATCATTACGGTGCTGGAAAAGAAGGGGTTTATTCTAGACAGAATTAAAGGGAGTCATCATATTTACTACCATCCTGAGACGAAAAGGAGAGTGGTTGTTCCTCTTCATAAAAGGGATTTACCAAAAGGAACATTGCTTGAAATATTAAAACAAGCAGGTATAAGCAAGGAAGAGTTAAAAAATCTATGATGAGTAAAAAACTTCATTACTTAACGTTGAGCGGTTCTTTTTCCCGGGCAGATTGGATTGCATCCTGAAGAAGAGGCTTTTCTATCTTCTCTTTACCACCGAATTCCTTTTCATGCTCCAACACCCAATCCCTGAATACCGGGTATGTTTCTGCAGTTAATACCACCAGGTCGGCTGCAGAATCCCTCGGCATTTCGGATAAAATATAATCTATCAAGTTTGTATAAAACGCCGGATCAAGGAGAGTGTGGTATACTCCTGCAAATAACGCCCCATCATCTATTTTAAAGATACGCTTTAAGGAGGTACGGGTCCGGGGTTGATCTCGAAACAGCTGGAGGAGGTCAAGGAATGCGGCATAGCGGTCCTCTTTTTCTTCTCCTAACCTGGGAAGGATCTCGGCGACATCCCGCTGCTGCAACTGAAGAATCCGGTAAAATTTGCCTCCACCCTCTATTAATCCGGCAACCACATCAGACCAGAACTTAGCCTGGACTATGCTGGGAATACCTATCATATCCCCTAGAGGGGCAAATACTGCAGAGAAAGGCCAGGCAATCACACTACGGAAAAAATTCCCCCGGATTACTTTCTTATCGAACCCCCGCAGAGTATTGTGGGTTGCCAGGTAAAGTCCATTGGTAAAAGATATTACGAAAAATTTTACGATATTAAAAACTATCCCTGTAGCTGCAAAGGGCCAGAGAAGATCAAAACGATCCTTCACAAATCCCAGAAGAGGAACAGAGAAACCTGTCCAGAAGAGTGACCGAGAAATGTTTGCAAAATCCACGCTTCGAAACGTCCAATCCCGTAATCGAACGCCTCGGATCGATACGAGATCTGCCAGCGTATTCCGGAAGCCCGTAATACCGAGCCAGAGGCACGCATAGAACAGGCCGATAAACCGATACGCCACCACAAATCCTACTGCGATGTGGAGGAGATTCACCAGCGTAGGATTCAGGTATCGAATTGCCTTCCCTAGAGGGACTATTTCTTCTTCCTGCTCCAATCCACTCTTATTATGGATCCCCTCAGAGATTTTCCCCAGGCAAACGATCATGGGTGTACTTTCCGTGCCCGCGACCAGCGCTGCTACAGGCAAAGGAAGAGTCACATGCTTCTTCAAGTAGGCTTTTCGGTATTTTCCTTGAATCCGATCTGCTCTTATAAACCCCATGCCGGGGATAGAAGGATTGCGTCCCCGGCTATCGCTCCCACAGAGTGAAACAAGAGGTGCCCCCTTCTTGAGCTCCCGCTCTTTATTAAACTCTCGAATAAAATGGGAAAACTGAAAGATTTCTTCTGGATCTCGAACAGCACTGTCCTGAAGATTGTAGATTTCCACTTCATCGAGGGCTGAATGAAACTCACGAATGATACGGCGTGCATTCTCTATTCCATGTTCCAGGGGATGGAGGATACGAATCCTGCCTCCCGCCTTTCTCAATTGAGCGGATAGTTTCATTAAATCGGTAAATACCGTAACAGATTCACCCAGTTTCGGATTAGAGAAGAACCTCCGATACAGCCCCTCGGGACTTAAGGATTGATACTCTTCCAGTAGATGTGAATATTTCTGTTCCGCTATCCGCAGTTCCCACTGGGAAATGGCTCTTTTCCGGTAATCGTCCTTTGCTTTCGCTAATAATGCCTTTGCATAAAGGAGACGGTTATGAAGGATCGGTTTATAAATACGAAAAAAATATTCCCCCAGGTGTAGCTTATTTAAACTGAACAGAGGAACAAACCTTTGCAAAAGCTTTTTCTTTATTTTAGGCACCTGGTACAGAGGGTCGTTAGGATACCCCTCATTTAGTTCCTTAAGACTCATTCTATTAAAATATTCAACCAGTCTCTTTACAACCCGCAAACGGTGCTTTTGGTTTTCCTGTAATCCTTTAAAAAATTCTTCCAGCGTTCCCTTGTATTCTTTCAGGTACCGTTTTAGATCCTCCCCCTGCTGAAAGGGGGGGAGTGCAGCTAAGAAGTGGTATCTCCTACCTTCCACCATGCAACTGAACTCAAGGGCAATATCTACCTGGACTCCCGTAATTCTCCCGGCTTCCAGGGCTTCTATCATCATGGGATAAGCGGCAATATGATTGTAAGCAATGGTGATACGGGACATCCCCTTGATAAAGGCATCGATAAGGAGCTGAGTAGGATTTTTCCTTCCAGTACTGGCCGTATCGTGTACATGCGTATCCCAGCCCAGATCTAAATCTTTCAACGGCTTCCCTTCTTCAGGGACTTCTATAACATTTAGTTCATAGAGCAGTTTCCGTATAATCTGGTGCCGGCCATGGGAAGTTCGGGAGAAATCGTACAATAACTCCAGCTGACGCCTCGAGTTGTGCCTGTTTTTTACTGCTTCTTTCATCAGGGCAATCTGGGCACGGGCAGTATTTAGAGGCATGGCGAGTGTCCGGGCATGCAAAGCTATGTCAACCAGCCGTTTTAATGCGCGGATCCGATCTTTGCGATTGGAAGAATCCAGACTGCTGATAACCGCCAGATAGGCTTCTGCCAGCGAGATCCTTCGTTTCTGAAATCTACCAACGACTCCCAGCGGATGGAATTGGGGGAGCAGTCGCGCCCTCTGAGGACGATCTATCCGTTCATTTAATTCTCGTTGGAGTTTATAGAGTTCTTCTGAGAAACTTAGTGCATTGACAAACCGGTTGTAGATTCGGATCATAAAATACAACTATACCATAAAATGGAGAAATAGTGGATAGAAAAGATACTTCGGTACATTCAGGATTACTGAAAAAAAAACTCAGGAACTGTATCAAGGATAAGCTCCTTCACCTTTCCCCGGAGTTTAAAGAGCAAGCCTCCCGGAACATCTGTAACCATCTTATGAATTTTTTATCTGCTTCAGACGCCCTCCCTGCGGCTGTGCTGGGCTTTTTTCCCCTGGAGGATGAACCGGACCTTAGACCTTTCTTTCAAGCTCTGGCTGAAACCTTTCCTTCTGTAAAACTCGGGTTCCCCCGAGTCGAAGGGCATACCCTTGCTTTCTATATTCCTTCCTCTATTTTTAGAGAATCCGCTGAATCGGAATGGGATTCAGGCCCTTTCGGTATTCGGGAACCTCGTCCCCACCTTCCCAGGTTCGGGGTGGAGATACCCTGGGGAAACCGCCCCTTAGTCCTGGTTCCGGGTCGGGTGTTTGATTATCGAGGCGGGAGGATCGGACGGGGGAAAGGGTATTATGACCGGTTTCTCTATGAACTGCGCGCCAAAGTAAAGAATCCCCTATCCGTCGGTGTCTGTTTTTCTTTCCAGATCGTAGATACAGTCCCATTGGAACCAGGGGATGAGCTGATGGATTGTATTATTACAGAGCAAGGGGCCTATTTTCGCTCATCCTGAATAATTAACCCATCATGGAGGTGGATCAACCTCCGGGCATAATCCATTACCATGGGATCGTGGGTGGAAAAAATAAAGACCGTACCATGCTTCTCATTCAAGTTACGCATCAACTTCAAGATTCCTTCCCCGGTATTGGAGTCCAGGTTTGCCGTAGGTTCATCCGCGAGTACAATGGAAGGATTTTTTACCAATGCCCGTGCTATGGCTACCCGCTGCTGCTGCCCGCCGGAAAGTTCTGAAGGTTTACGATTCTCCAACCCCTCAAGGCCAACTTCCGATAGAATTCCATAGACTGTCGATTGGATCCTCCTTGTATCCCAGCGGAGCAGTTCCAGAGCAAAGGAAACATTTTCATAAGCAGTAAGTACAGGGATCAGGTTGAAGGTTTGAAATACGAATCCAATTTTCTCGCGCCGAAGAGCCGCCGCCTCATCCGAGCTTAAGGAGCTGACATTCTTCCCTTCCAGTAGAATCGACCCCTGGG
>JAGODW010000118.1 GCA_017998025.1 Spirochaetales bacterium | reverse complement strand
TTTTTGTATAACACGCTGGATACGATTCAATGGATGGCTCAAGAAAAGAATGCTCAGGATATTGTCCATATCGTAGCTGCCCTTACTAAATTATTTCGAGTGGGGCTGTCTAAAGGACAGGATATGATACCTCTGTCTGAAGAAATAAAGCATGTAGAAAGTTATCTGTATATCCAGAAGATTCGGTATGAGGATAGATTTGATTATGATATCGAAATTGAAGAGGGATTAGAACATTTACGGGTATTAAAAGTTATTTTACAGCCTCTTGTAGAGAATTCCATTTATCATGGAATCAAGGAACGAAGGGGAAAGGGACATATTTGGGTTCAAGCTCAAAAGTCGGATCAGGATCTTGTATTTGTGGTGAAGGATAATGGCATAGGGATGTCGGAGGATCGGTTGGCCCAGCTTCAAGAATATTTTACCCGAGATTCTTATCACTTTCACGATCATCCGGCAGATTGGGGCACAGAGGGCCATATCGGGTTTGGTGCCCGGAATGTTCATGAACGAATCTTGCTTACCTTTGGTGAAGGGTATGGCATACGATACACCAGCATTCTGGGTCAGGGTACAACCGTGTTACTTCGTCATCCGATTGTAGAGGAGGAACCGATATGTATAAAATAATGATTGCGGATGACGAACCTAAAATAAGAAATGGGTTAGGCAATTTATTAGTAAAAATTGATCCTGAAATTACTATTGTTGCAGAAGCAGAAGACGGGGAAACGGCTCTCAGTTTAGCTCAACAGACGGTACCGGACATTCTGTTTATCGATATTCGTATGCCCTTTATGAACGGCCTTGAACTAATTCAGAGGCTGGCAGAGATAAAACACGACTGGATCATTATTATTGTCACCGGGCACGATGAATTCGAATATGCTCGAAAAGCGCTATCATTAAAAGTTTTCGAATACCTATTGAAACCTGTAGAGGAGGAGAATCTTCGTTCTACACTTGAGCGGGCAAAAAATGAATTGCAGGTAAGAAAGGAAACCAATAAATATATGGTATGGGCCCGTGAAAAATTGTTAGAACATTTAGGAGCTTTACGGGAGGTATTTATTCGGGATTGGTTATCGGGGAAACTATCAAACACGGAAATAGAAGAGTACTCTCAGTTTTTATCCCTAACACTTCCCTGGAGTGTATTTATTCTAGCTATCCGGCTGGAAGATCGTACGGCTATGGGGAACTCGTTCCAGTCTGGGAATCGTAGATTACTTCTATATGCTGTAAAATCTATCCTTGAAGATATATTTGGCAGTACGGCCCTTGTTGTGATCGATGAAAAGGACAATGTTCTTGCGTTACTGGATTATTCGAAAGATGAAGAAATAAAACAAAGAATCCCAAAAATTGAAGCGGCAGTCTATGAGGCTACCCATTTAACCCCCATCATTATCCAAAAATCTTTTCATCCATCTAACGGATCTTCATTTCAAACAATTCAAGAAGCCTATGAGGCTGTGTTGTCCGAATTGGAGAACAGCAGTCATTTAAGAACCTTTGTGCTACTTGCTCAGTCTTACATAGAGAAAAATTATCCATATCCAGAACTCTCTCTGGAAGAGACAGCCCAGGAACTTCAAATAAGCCCTGGATATCTTTCTCGTTTATTAAAACAGGCTACAGGTTTTTCTTTTGTAGAATATGTATGCAGGGTGCGGATTAAACATGCTTTGCAGCTCATGGAAGATCCTGCGGCAAAGATTTATGAAGTTGCCGAAAAAGTAGGATACAGGAGCCAGCATTATTTCAGCCGGGCTTTTAGGCAGGTTTTAGGGATTGCTCCCACCGAATATAGAAAGGGAGGGTCAAGTCGTTGAATCGTATGAAACAATTAGGGTGGCTATTCATAGTAGCAGCGCTCTCGCTCTCCATTATAGGGGGCGGTGTTTATGCACTAGTTTCCAATTTTCGGAAACAAATTCCGCAAGAAGTTCAGAAATTAATAGGACTTTCCCTGGCCAACCTTTCTGAACCATGGCGTATTTCAATGACAGAAGAAATTACAAACCAGGCTAAACAATACCCTGACATGCGGATAATTATTACCGATGCGGTGGATTCTATTGAACGGCAGGTAGCAGATGTCCGTAGACTTTTGGAATATGGGATTGACCTGCTCATCATATCTCCTACAGATTCAAAAGCGCTTACCCCTATTGTAACCGAGGCTTACCATGAAATACCCGTCATTGTGCTTGATCGCGCGGTAGAGGGGTATGATTATACCCTGTATATCGGACCAGACAATAAACTGTTTGGTAGAGAGACAGGGCGATATGTTGCGGAATTATTAGGGAATCAACCAGGGCTAATATGGGAAATACAGGGAAGGGCAGATTCTCCACCGGCCATGGATAGAAGTACCGGGTTTCGGGAGGAATTACAACGGTATCCTTCTATTTCTATAGTAAAAACAGTATCTGCCGATTGGCTTCGGGATCAAGCAGAGGATGTAACCTTCGAGTTGTTTAAAAAAGAAAAGATCCCAGACATTATCGTTGCACAAAACGATGCCATGGCGTATGGAGCGGTGTTAGCAGCAAGACGAGCCGGTATTCCGATTCCCCTTATTATCGGGGTAGATGGGCTGGAAGGAACCAATGGCGGATTGGATTTAGTTCGCCGGGGCTTATTGGCAGCTACATTTATTTGTCCCACCGGAGGCAAACAGGCGGTTGACTATGCATGGGATATACTGGAAAAAAAACCGGGCATATCTAAAAAAATTTACCTGCGGACGCGGAAAATTACCCGGGAAAATGTAAATGAGGCGATTGATCCCTATGTTTCATACAAACGCCCTAAAGTACAAGGCCGACCGATCCGGCTCGGGTTTGCCCAGGTAGGAAGTGAAAGCCGGTGGCGGGTTACGAATACCCGATCCATTAAAGAAGCGGCGCATGCAGCAGGAATACAATTGCTATTTGTCGACGGCAAACAGAGGCAGGAAAATCAGATTGCCGCTATTAGAGCCTTTATACAACAAGAAGTGGATGTAATTGCTTTTTCTCCGATTGTTGAGTCAGGATGGGAAGATGTCCTGCAGGAGGCAAAGAAGGCGGGTATTCCGGTTATCCTGACGGATCGGGAGGTGGATCTGAAGGATGACTCCTTGTGGACTACCTTTATCGGTTCAGATTTTCTAGAAGAAGGTTGCCGTGCAGCCCGCTGGCTGCTTTCATACATATCCAATCATCCTACCCCCGATGGGCAGGTACGCATTGTAGAATTACAGGGAACCTTCGGATCAGCCCCAGCGATCGATCGAAAACGAGGGTTTGAACAAACCCTTGCACCGTATCCAGACTATAAAATCATTCGATCTGAGATAGCGAATTTCTATTTTGATCAGGGTAAGGATATGATGCGCCACATCCTCAGTACCGAATCAGGTCGTATCGATGTGCTATTTGCCCATAACGATGATATGGCGTTAGGAGCTATCCAGGCAATGGAAGAATTTAACCTGAGACCGGGTAAAGATATTGTTATTGTTTCTGTTGATGCGGTGAAGGAAGCTTTTCAAGCAATGATTCAAGGAAAATTAAATTGTACCGTTGAGTGTACACCCCTCTTAGGTCCGCAGCTTATGAAAATAATCCAGGATTATTTCGATGGGAAAGAGCTTCCTACCCGTATTATCACAGCCGAAGAAGTATTCCCTGCCGAAATCGCCCGAGCTGTTTTGCCCCGGCGGCAGTATTAAAATTGTGCGTTATCGTACACATTTTTTTTGTTTTGTCTAAATACAGATTAAAAAACCCGAGTTACGCTTGTAGAAACAAACTGCAGATAGGGAGGCAGGTATGAAGAAATGCAAGGTACTTTTGGGAGTATGTATACTCATCGCCCTGGTTTTAGCTCCGGGATTTTCCCAGGCAAAAAAGAAAATTGTGCTAGGATTTTCTCAGATTGGGGCTGAAAGCGAATGGAGAACGGCCAATACAGAATCGATCAAAGCTGCTGCCGCAGAAGCAGGAATCGAATTAAAATTTGCCGATGCTCAACAAAAGCAGGAAAACCAGATCAAGGCTATCCGATCCTTCATTGCGCAGAAAGTAGATGTTATTGCTTTTTCTCCTGTAGTAGAAACAGGATGGGAAACTGTTTTACAGGAAGCAAAAAGAGCTAGAATCCCTGTAATTCTTACTGATCGGGCAGTGGATGTAAAAGATGATAGCCTGTATGTCTGCTTTATGGGGTCTGATTTTGTGGAGGAGGGCCGTCGCTCTGCCGTCTGGTTACTGGGGTATCTTAAGACAAATAAACCGGTGAATATCGTGGAACTCCAGGGTACAGTAGGTTCCGCTCCAGCAATTGATAGAAAAAAGGGATTTGAAGATATACTGAAACCCTTTCCAAACTATAAGATTATTCGTTCGCAAACCGGTGATTTTACCCGCGCTAAAGGCAAGGAAGTAATGGAAGCCTTTTTAAAGGCAGAAGGTAAAAAAATCAACGTTCTGTTTGCACACAATGACGACATGGCAATCGGGGCTATTCAGGCAATTGAAGAATATGGATTGAAACCGGGAAAGGATATTGTGATTGTTTCTATAGACTCAGTAAAGGGAGCCTTTGAAGCGATGATTGCCGGTAAGCTGAACTGCACTGTGGAATGTTCGCCTCTCCTGGGGCCTCAGCTTATGGACGCTGTAAAAGATTTAATGGCTGGCAAGTCTTTACCCAAACGGATTATCACGAATGAGGGAGTGTATCCCGCCGAGTTTGCAGCTCAGATCTTTCCAACCCGTAAATATTAGTACATAGCTGACAAGGGGGCGTTCCTGTAGATTTGGAACGCCCTTTTTGAGGAGTAATCAATATGCAGGATGAATCAGCTGCCCTTTTGAGTATGCAGAACATCTCTAAGTATTTCCCTGGAGTACGGGCATTATCGAAAATCAACTTTTCTCTTTTCCCCGGGGAAATCCATGCTCTAATGGGACAGAACGGCGCAGGAAAATCTACCCTTATAAAAATTATGACTGGGGTATACCAGCCGGATGAGGGAGACATGTACTTTCAGGGCCAGAAATTCCATGTAGAATCCCCGGAGCATGCTCAAAATATGGGCATCGCTACAGTATACCAGGAAGTGAATCTCTGTCCCAATCTAATGGTGGCGGAAAACCTTCTCCTGGGCAGAGAACCTAGATCCTTTATGGGTATACGGTGGAAAACATTGCTGTCGGAAAGCCAGCGGATCATTAAAGAAAAATTAGAGCTCGACCTGGATCCTACGCGACCCCTGGGTAGTTACTCTATCGCTATTCAGCAAATGGTAGCCATTGCCCGGGCTCTTTGTGTACGCTCTACCGTGCTTATCCTGGATGAGCCGACCTCAAGTATTGATGAAACAGAAGTTGAGCGATTGTTTTCTATTTTAAGAAAATTAAAACAGGAAGGTCTTGCGATTCTCTTTATTACGCATTTTATCAATCAAGTGTATGAAATATCGGACAAAATTACTGTACTGCGAAATGGAGAATACGTAGGGACCGCCCGGACAAAAGATTTACCTAAAATAAATCTTATCAGCATGATGGTGGGGAAAAATCCTGAAGAAATAGTAGATACAGAGGTACATAAAAATGTAAAGATCAATGAAGGTTCACAACAAGAAATACTTTGTACTTCCGGGCTTGGTCGAAACGGATATTTAAAACCTCTGGATCTATCTCTATATAAG
>JAGODW010000117.1 GCA_017998025.1 Spirochaetales bacterium | reverse complement strand
CGTGTACCGGCAGCTGGTAGAGATCAAGAACAGGCTGGAATCACACTTCCGGGATATGCAGGATATTGAGTTCACCATACAACAAGGGAAACTCTATATATTGCAGACGAGGACGGGGAAACGTACGGGAAAGGCTGCGGTGAAAATTGCAGTCGATATGGTGCAGGAAGGGTTGATCCGGAAAGAAGAAGCAGTAAAACGGATTGATCCAAAACAGTTGGACCAGCTATTCCATCCTCAGGTAGATTCCAGGGAAAAGAAGGAAACGATCCTTCTTGCCCAGGGATTAAATGCATCTCCCGGTGCTGCCAGTGGTCAGATCGTATTTACCGCGAACGATGCAGAGGTCTGGGCAGCACAAAAGAAAGATGTGATCCTGGTACGGAAAGAAACTTCTCCGGAAGACATCGGAGGAATGTATGCAGCTAGAGGGGTCCTGACCGCTACGGGAGGCATGACGAGCCATGCTGCAGTAGTAGCCCGGGGTATGGGACGGCCCTGCGTGGCAGGATGCAAAGAACTCACCATAAAGGGGAAAATGTTGAAAGCCCGGGGTAAAACATTGAAGGAAGGGGATTTTATTACGATCGATGGGAACACGGGGGAAGTATTTGAAGGTTCCCTGAAACTTGTCCTTCCGAAGCTTTCGGAAGAGTACCATACCCTCATGGGCTGGGTGGACGAGATTCGTCTGCAAGCAGTGCGGGAGGGGGTGGCAGAGAAAGGATTCCGGGTTCGGACCAATGCTGATACTCCTCTTGATGCCCGTACAGCCCGGACCTTTGGAGCAGAAGGCATTGGTTTGTGCAGAACGGAACATATGTTCTTTGCAGAGGATAAGCTGATTATTTTCCGGGAAATGATTGTGGCAGAGGATGATGAGGCAAGGAGAAAGGCGTTAAAGAAACTTTTGCCTCTCCAAAAGAAAGATTTCATAAATATTTTTAAAGAAATGAAGGGATTGCCTGTTACGATCCGTCTTCTGGATCCGCCCTTGCACGAATTCGTTCCCACCAAGAAGGAAGAGATCCGGGAGCTTGCAAACAGTATCGGGATACCTGTACGGAAACTGGAAGCAAAAATCCAATCCCTCCATGAGTTTAATCCCATGCTGGGACATCGGGGGTGTCGATTGGGAATTACGTATCCAGAAATCTACGATACCCAGATAGAAGCCATCATCACGGCTGCCTGTGAGGTTGCGGAGAAAGGTATTCAGGTGATACCTGAGATCATGTTTCCGCTGATCGGTACGATTAAGGAACTGGAAATTCTTAAAGAAAATGCCGTCCGGGTGATCGAGACGGTTTTTAAGAAGAAGAATCGTGAGGTGCCTTATAAACTGGGAACCATGATCGAGATTCCCCGCGCAGCCCTTATTGCGGATCAATTAGCGTCTCTGGCAGATTTCTTCTCCTTTGGGACGAACGACTTGACTCAGTGTGTGTATGGATATTCCCGTGATGATGTTGTGGTGTTTCTCCCCAGCTATCTGAAAAATAACATTCTCCCTGTGGATCCCTTCAAGAGCATCGATGAGGAAGGAGTAGGCTACCTTGTTAAAACGGCTATACAAAAGGGGAAAAAAGTGAAAAATAACATTAAATTAGGAATCTGCGGCGAGCACGGAGGAGATCCAGATTCGATCAATTTCTGTTATCGGGTGGGGATGAACTATGTATCCTGTTCCCCGTATCGGGTTCCTATAGCACGGTTGGCCGCTGCACAGGCTGTACTGAAGAATGGAGGATAGTTCGATGCGATTACAACGTTCGCTGTTCGGGAGAACTTCAGAGGGTTCAGAGGTCGAGTTGTTTGCTTTAGAGTCTGAAGAAGGCTATAGGGCGGAGCTTATATCTTTTGGAGCTGCTCTCAAATCCTTCCGTATGCCGGATAAGAAGGGAAAGGTAGAGGAAATCACTCTCGGATTCGATACGTTAAAGGAGTACGAAGCAAACCGCCGATTCTTCGGAGCTACCATCGGAAGGGTGGCAAACCGAATTGCAAAGGGAAGATTTTTCCTGTACGGGAGAGAGTATAGGCTGGCAATAAACAACGGACCGAATCACCTTCATGGGGGATTGAAAGGATTCGATCGTATGGTATGGCAGGGGGAAACCGTTCTCCAATCCGATAGGGCAACTGTAGTATTTACCTATACCAGCCCGGATGGGGAGGAAGGATACCCCGGTGAACTCCAGACAACGGTAGCCTATACCTTTTACGACGATGGGGAGCTGTCCATAACGTACGAAGCAACAGCGAACGAGGCGACCCCGGTAAATCTTACCAATCATACATTCTGGAATCTAAAAGGCGCGGGAGCATCGATCGAAACCCTGGAACTGGAGCTTCATTGCCCGTTCTATCTACCGGTAGATGATACCCTGATCCCTACGGGGGAAATACTATCCGTGCAGGGCACTCCGATGGATTTTCGAACTTCAAAATCAATCGGAAGAGATATTGAGAAGGTAAAGCCGGATGGATATGACCATTGTTTTGTGATAGAAGCGGCCCCTGAGCCGATTCGAACCGCTGCTGTTGTACGGGACCCGGAAAGCGGCCGGTCCATGGAAGTATTGACGGATCTGCCGGGGGTTCAATTTTATTCGGGAAATAATATCCTGGATATCCGGGGTGCAGGGGGAACTTTGTTTACCCGCCGAAGCGCCCTTTGTCTGGAGACGCAGCTTTTCCCGGATTCGGTCCATCGGCCGCATTTCCCTTCTGTGATCCTTCAACCAGATTCCACTTTCCGGTCCACCGCGATTCATCGATTCCGTATTGAATAAGAAAGAGCGGTGGTACATACTTTCTGCAGTAAATAAACCGGAGGTTCTGCATGGGTAAGGAGTTTTTCAATTTTACAGAAGGTCCCTGGGAAGAAATAGAAGGGGGGCAGAAAAGAAGGATTTTTCACATGAACAATCTTACCGCAATGCTGATGCGGATGCCCAAAGGCACGGTTACCGATCCTTCTCACAAACACCCTCAGGAACAAGTAGCGGTGATCTTAAATGGCCGTGCGAAGATGTACGTAGGAACGGCTGTTAAGGAACTGGGACCGGGTGAAGGATACCGGATAACAAGCAATGTTCCCCATCATATTGAAATCCTGGAGGATGCAGTTCTGATCGATATCTTCAGCCCTAAACGGGACGATTTGAAAGCGACGGAACCATAAAATATATGATCCTCCCATGAAGTTCTTTGCGGACTTTCATATTCACTCCCGGTATTCCCGTGCTACAAGTAGCCGGTTGGTGCCGGAAATATTGGACAGATGGGCAAGCATAAAAGGTCTTGCGGTTATCGGTACAGGAGACTTCACCCATCCGGGCTGGATTGAGGAGCTGAAACAAAAACTCGTTCCTGCGGAGGATGGGCTTTTTATCCTTTCTCCGGAAAGCCGTCGCTGTTCTACAGAGAATCCGGATATCCGGGACCTTCCGGTTCCAGCCGGGGTAGAAGGGTTTAATCTACAGGAAACGCGGTTCCTCCTTTCGGCAGAGATCAGCACGATCTATTCTGCCGGAGGCCGGGTACGCAAAGTTCATCATGTACTTCTGGCTCCCAGTTTCGAAGCAGCGGACAGGATCCGGGAAAGGCTTGGACGGATCGGAAACTTGAGTTCCGATGGAAGGCCGATTCTCGGCCTGGATTCCCGGGATCTGCTGGAAATCGTTCTGGAGGCAGATCCGGAGAATGTCCTGATTCCCGCCCACATCTGGACCCCCTGGTTTTCTGCCCTGGGATCAAAATCGGGTTTCAATTCTATCCGCGAAGCATACCGGGATATGGCGGATCATATCTTTGCGGTGGAAACCGGCCTTTCGAGCGATCCGCCGATGAACTGGCTCTGCAAAAGTCTCGATTCCTACGCCATTATTTCGAACTCTGATGCGCACTCGCCGGAAAATCTAGGACGGGAAGCTAATCGGTTCGAAACAGAACTATCCTACTCTGCGATTATTTCTGCCTTAAAATCAGCCGCAGGCTGGGATGCTGATCCTGGTAAAAACCTTATAGAAAAATGCACCGGGGGTTCTTCCGGATTTCTCGGCACGGTTGAATTTTTCCCTCAGGAAGGGAAGTACCATTTCGACGGCCACCGGAAATGCGGAGTTGTTATGAATCCTGTGGAAACAGCCCGGCAGCGCGGTGTATGCCCAATATGCGGGAAACCCCTGACCGTGGGTGTTATGAACCGGGTCATCTCTCTCGCAGATCGGATGGAACTGGAGGATCGACCTCGACGGAGAGATTTTGTTTCCCTTATCCCTCTTGTAGAGATCCTATCGGAACTTGTGGGAACTGGAACCGGTTCTCGAAGTGTAACCGCCCGGTACCGGGAGATCATTCAGAAGGGAGGGCCGGAACTGTGGATTCTTGCCAAAGCGCCGATAGAACAGGTAGAGCGGATCGGAGGGGAATCTCTTGCCGAAG
This sequence comes from Spirochaetales bacterium, assembly GCA_017998025.1. GTDB lineage: Bacteria > Spirochaetota > Spirochaetia > DTKZ01 > DTKZ01 > DTKZ01. The sequence continues at coordinate 1,287 of JAGODW010000117.1, read as the reverse complement.
GAATACGCCGTATGCGGGAACGGGAAATATTCGTTGCAGAAGGGTATGACGGCGAATATGGCCGTATCCGGGTATTTTCCACGGGCGTTCCTGCCTTTTCCCGGAAGGAGGGCTCCCTTTTTTTCGAATCGGAAGAAGCCGGAGTAAGAGAAACAGGAGCGATCAAAACAGCTCTGAAAAAAAGGGGTCTTCTGGATTTTGATATCCAGGACCTTGCTGCAATAAAAAAAGCTGCCCGGAGAGAGGAGCACCTTGCACCGATCTCGACGGCTGAGCCGGAAACACGAGGAGAGGAAGACCTTTTGGCGAATCTAAATCCAGAGCAGCGCAGGGCGGTAGAGCAGGGAGATGGCCCCCTCCTTATTCTTGCGGGACCGGGTACGGGAAAAACCAACACACTTGCCCACCGGATTGCATACCTGATAGCAAGAGGAACCCCTCCGGAAACGATTCTCGCCCTTACCTTTACCAACAAAGCTGCTGAAGAAATGCGAAGCCGTATAGAGGGACTTCTCAGGAGAACCGTAGGATCCGGGAAAAATTCGAAAGGTACATCCACCATTGAGCAGGAGAAATCGGCCGTAGCAGAAGGGATAGATGTAAGAGTCCTCACTTTCCATTCTTTTGGGCTGGAAATTCTAAAAGAGATGCATCAGTGGTTTGGGAGAACCGAAGAATTTTTTCTCATTTCCGGGGAAGATAGAAGACGAATTTTGCAAAAAGTGGGGGGGCAAGATTTAGCGTATAAAACGTTTCTTGAAAAACTCAATGCCTTTGATCTGGATGATCTTATTGCTCTTCCGGTGAACCTTTTTGAACGAGATCCGGATATCCTTGTCGAATTTCGTAGCCGCTTCTCCTATATTCTGGTAGATGAGTATCAGGATGTAAATGAAATGCAGTACCGACTCCTCCGCCTACTCGCTCCGGAGGAATCGGCAAACCTCACTGTAATCGGGGATCCTGACCAGGCTATATACGGGTTCCGCGGGGCCGATGTGCGATTTATCCAGCGTTTTACAGAGGATTATCCTGCCGCAACTGTGATTCATCTAACCACCAGTTACCGGTGTCCAGAAACTGTGCTTAAAGCATCCCAACAGGTAATGGAAGCGGGGGAGGATAGAGTCCATCGTCCCCTCGTTTCAGGAATTCAGGATTCTATGAAAATTCTAATTTCTGAACATCCGAGTGATGCGGCAGAGGCTGAGTTTATTGACCGGACTATTGAAGTGCTTACGTGGGGTATGGGTTACGTCTCGATTGATTGGGGTGTTTCCGATGGCC
>JAGODW010000116.1 GCA_017998025.1 Spirochaetales bacterium | reverse complement strand
CTTCTACCACAGGACCTGTAGCCTGAATTCGATTCCGATCTACGATCCCTACCAGATTATCCACTTTAAAATTGACTGCCGCCATAGCCGCTTCCCACAACTGCCCTTCCGAAAGCTCGCCATCCCCCATAATCACATGAACCCGTGCGGGATTCTTGTCCAACCGGAGAGCGAGGGACATCCCTGTAGCAATAGAAAGCCCCTGGCCCAGGGAACCCGTTACCGCCTCTATGCCAGGTGTTTTCATATCCGGATGTCCCTGAAGCAGCCCCTCAAGCGTCTTAACCTTTTTTAATTCTTCCCTCGGAAAATATCCTAGCTCAGCGAGGGCTGCATACTGGATAAGTACTGCATGCCCTTTACTTAGAAGAAACCGATCTCTGTTCGGATCTTTAGGGTTCTTCGGATTTACCCGCATTTTGTGAAAGTACAACACTGCGGTAATCTCCGCCAGCGAACTGGAACCTCCCAGGTGTCCTGCTTTTCCTACACCGATCATTTCCAGTACGTTAAAACGGAGCCGAAGAGCCGTCTTTTTTAATTCTACTACTTTCTCCGCCTGCATAGTTCACCTCTATCTGCAAAAATTTAGTTCCGCCAACTCCGGATAAAAGCCAATAATTCATTCGCCTTTTCCATCGAAGGAGTAATGATATGAAAAAACAACCCCCGCAGCGGGAGATTTTTCCTGACACATACTAAGTCTTGAAGAGACAGATCTCCCCACAGGATAAGATTCTTTTTATCCAGAATCTTTTTTAATTCTGGAAGCATTTCCTCTACTGTAGGTCCCCCCACATCCTTGTTTACTTCAACTGCTTTCAAAGCATTGTTTGATAAAATTTCATCCAGCATAAAGAAGGATGCAGGATGTAGATGTACCGCTGTGTAGGGAAATCCCTCGCAAATCTTTCGGGACGTAGGAGCAAGGAACTCCCGGAACATACCGGGCGAGAGTAAGGCTGAGAGGTCATCCTGGTACCAGATAGAAGGACCCGGACACCAGACATGGTAGAACCCCAGAGCTGATCCCCCAAAGAAGGGGGGAATCCGGTTTGTCTGCGCCTCCTGAACCTGAAGAAAAATATCGGTAACCTTTAGAAAAAACTGTTTCATCCGTTTCGGTTCATCTGTAAGGGCATACACCATCTCGGTCTGCCCCATTAGGGCACCTACCATATCGGAAGGGCCACGCATAATAGGCATCCCAACAGGAAACCGGCCATGGGATAAGGCAACCAGCTTTTCCGTAAACTCCAGATACTTCTGAAACCAGGGATTTTTCGGATCCAACTGTATAGTATCTACTTCACGGAGGTCCTTTAGCCAGGGTTTCGAGATAAAACTCTCTTCTCCTGCACAAATTTCACAACCCAGAATTGCTTCCATCCAGGGGATGCCTGTAAAGGGTTCTGCTGTCCAGAATGCATCCTGACCCACCTCTTCAGAAACTTGAAACATTCGTTCGTAGTCTGGAAGAAAATCCTCTACCGAGAGCATCTCCGGAGTAATCCGCTTTCCAGGAACCAGGAAAGGACGGGCGGCTTGAAAATGACGGCTGAAGAAAAAGTCTTCTTCTACCCGGAATGCCGCCAGAGGATACGGTTGTTCCTTACGCTCCCAGTAAAGCCGGTGCATATACAGACGATCGGAAATGGTTGGACGATTCTGTGTATCGTTATTCATCCTTACCTATTCCCTCCTCATGGAGACGCTGAATTGTTCTCACTACGTGCTCCCGCATTAAACGTTCTGCTTCCAGCGCATCTTTCCTGCGAAGAGCTTCCAGGATTTTTTTATGATAATACAGCCCATCCTTGATCCCCAGTGCCCGTACAATCCCTTCCATAGAAGCATTCAGGACATCCTTAATAATCGTATTTACTTTGATAAAGATGGGATTCCTGGTTGCCTTGGTTATGCTTAAATGGAACTCCAGATCTGCATGCGCGAACGATTTGTAATCCGTCTTACTTTCTTCCATTAAATGGTAGATCCGCTCCAGCTCTTCCAGATCTTCTGCCGTTGCGCGTTCAGACGCAATAACAACGGCTCCTGGATCCATCACCTTCCGATACTCCAGTACATCAAAGATATTTGTCCTGGATAGGGCTAACAAGGGGAATAGTACGTTGAAGTACAGGTCGCCTCTGAGCTCTCGGACATACGTTCCTTCTCCTTGACGGGTATCCAGAAGGCCCAGGGCCGAAAGCATCTGGAGTGCAGCACGGACAGAAACCCTGCTTACTCCTAATTGCCGGGACAGTTCATTCTCCGAAGGTAGTTTGGTGCCTGCAGGCCATTTCCCGGCAAAGATTTGCTCTTTCAGCTGTTCAAACACCTGTCGGCTTACCCGTGATTTTTGAATTGGTTTTAGGGTAGCAACCTCATCCTGGTTCTGGATTTCAGCCATATAGTTGTATGATAACTCATATGTTCTGGATAGTCAAGCACGGGTTTTCAGAAAAAAAAGAATGATGTATGATGCATTTCATGCCACATTGGAAACGCAATCTCATCATTCTCTGGTTTTCCCAAATACTCTCCCTTATGGGATTCAATTTTGTACTACCCTTTCTTCCGTATTATATCCAGGACTTAGGAATACGAGATCCCGACCAGCTCCGTCTATGGACAGGGATTATTACCGCTGCCCCTTCACTAAGCTTTGCCATTATATCCCCTATCTGGGGGATAGCGGCAGATCGATGGGGGAAAAAACTCATGATCCTGCGGGCTATGTTAGCAGGGGGCATACTTATGATGCTGTACTCCCTGTGCACCACGGTGCAGGCGGTTACCGCCCTGCGGGTTATTCAGGGATTATTCACAGGCACCATCGCTGCGTCTACTACTCTGGTAGCAGCAGGCACTCCCCAGGAGCGACTCTCCTACGCACTGGGTTTCCTATCTTCCTCTAACTTCATCGGGACTTCTATGGGGCCTTTGATTGGAGGAATCTGCGCCGAATCCTTTGGGTTTCATACCACTTTTATAATTGGAGGTGTTATTTTATTTGTTGGTGCCGTAATAGTAGCGTTACACGTAAAAGAAATCGATGAATCGATCCCTTTAACCTCCGTGTCTGAAAAGGAGCAATTTCCCCTGAGTGAGCTCCTCTCAAAACCCTTTCTTACCCTGTTCATTCTTCTTTTTCTGTTACGGGTAGCACGGAACATCGCGCAGCCGTTCATCCCTCTCTATATACAGGAGGTACAGGGAACCATGAAAGGCGCTCCCTCTCTGATGGGTCTCATCAGCGGAGGTGCAGGTTTGTTAACAGCCCTTTCGGGAGTTACCCTCGTTCGGCTGGGAGATACCCGGCCCAGGGAACGGCTATTGAAGAATCTTTTTTTAATAAGCGCCATTACAGCCCTTCCTATCGGTTTGATGAGATCGCTTCTCGGATTCACAGGTTTCTTCTTTCTTTCTTCCTATTTCATGGGAGGGATCGAACCGATCATTCAGTCGGCTATGAGCGTTATTGCACCCAGGAATCGGAAAGGCCTGGTTTTCGGAGTTCAAACTTCTGTAGGATCTCTAGGACTATTCGTTGCGCCCCTTATGGGAAGTTTTGTTAGCATCCATTTTGGGATCAAGGATGTGTTTATTACCTTAAGTCTTATGCTGTTTTTCTCCTGGCTCGTCAGTGAAATACTATTCCGAAGGTTTCTGCCAACGGGTGTGAAGGGCTTCACCAACAGAGAAAAACCTGTGTAGAATCACAAAGGAGGCAAAGAATGGTTCCAGAAAAAAAGACCGTGTTTTCACAACCGTCCTGGATCATCCAAAACGATGAGGTAGAACTAACCGTTACGGAACTGGGGGGCCATATGGCACCGGTTACCTTTTTTCGAAACGACCGGCCCTTTGAACCCTACTATATCAATCCCTGGCATGATGAAAATATTCCCATCGACACACCTGTTCTAAGACCTCTACGGGGAGATTTTTTCTGCATGCCGTTCGGAGAGAAAAACTCGTACCGGGAAGAGGTGCACGAGGTACACGGAGAAACAGCGACAGGAATCTGGAATCTGGGAGATTGCGGAAGGAAGGGAGAAGCGATTTCTCTTACTTTAACAATGGATACAAAAGTGCGTCCAGGCCGGGTAACGAAAATACTGCGCCTGGTAGATGGCCATAATGCCGTGTACAGTCAGCATATTCTGGAAGGATTCACAGGCAAGATGTGCCTGGGTCACCATGCTACTCTGGACCCTCACGGCGAGGTGGATACTCTGCGGATCTCAACCAGCCCCATCAAGTTTGGTATTACAAATCCCCATTTCAGCGGGCAGGAAAATAACGGAGAGTACTATGCCCTGGACTCAGACAAAACTTTCAAAGAACTGGAAAAGGTACCAACCGTATGGAGAGAGTATCCTTTCGATGACCTGACTATCTTTCCCCGGCGCCGGGGATTTGTCGATATCGTGCAGGTGTATGCAAAAAAGAAAAAGAAGCCAGGATGGGTATGCGTAGTGTATCCGAAAGAAGGGTTCCTCTGGTACGCTCTGAAGGATTCTCACATCCTTCCCTCTACCGTCATCTGGATGGAGAACCACGGCCGCCATTACTCCCCCTGGAACGGTCGGAACTGCTGCATCGGGCTTGAAGATGTATGTGCCTACCTCTCTTTAGGATTACGGGACTCTTGCCGGAAAAACCGGGCATCGGAAAAAGGAATCCCCACCTACCTCACTCTTTCCGAGAAACGTCCTACAATGGTAAACTACATTGAGGGTGCTGCAAAAATTCCCAAAGGATTTGATAAAGTCCGCAAAGTAAAAGTGGGACAGGGCGAAGTAACGTTCCTTTCGTACTCAGAGAAAAGTGTTACCGTTCCCCTGTTTCCCTGGTTCCTATATACAGGTTCCTTGGAAGAGCCTGAAGAAGCAACCTGATACAGGAGGAGAGAATGGTTGTTCAAAGAGCGTCGATGCCGATACAAGAAACGGTTCTTCGGGGAGGCCCCGGCACCCTGTTTATGACGGATCTTACCGGGGGGAAAGGCCCCTGTAAGAACTGCAGGCTTCTTTCTGAGGTACGGATTCCTCCCGGTTCAGGAATCGGGAGGCATGAGCACCAGAAAGAAACAGAGTACTATATTATCCTGGAAGGATCCGGTGTAGTGATGGACAACGGAAAAGAAGTGCGGGTACACCCGGGAGACTGTGTAATTACCGGGGATGGAGCTGAGCATTCCATCCTCAATGATCAGCATACCGATCTACGAATGATTGCAGTGATTATTACCTATACAACTTAAGAGGAGACGTATCGATGAGTGAAAAAATGCGCGATTCTGTTTGGGATCGTCACGGAGTTATAGCTTCCATTGTAGGACAGTATGAACCGCCCCGGATGGCCCGGGTAAAGCAGACATTTGAAGATAATGCATTGAAAGACATTCCCGGGGTTATTGCCCAGGAGTTCCAGAAACCCGAAATAGCAGGACGGATCAAGCCAGGGATGTCGATTGCCATTACCTCGGGCAGCCGCGGGGTTGCTCACATCGCTGAAATCACGAAAGAAATCGTGAAACAGATACAGAAGCTCGGCGGTAAACCTTTTATTTTCCCCGCTATGGGGAGCCACGGCGGCGCCACAGCAGAAGGGCAGCGGGAAATGCTGGAAGGGTACGGGATTACGGAAAAAACCATGGGAGTACCGATTAAATCCAGCATGGAGACCATTGTAATAGGCCATACACCAGAAGGGAAACCTGTTTATATTGACAAAAATG
>JAGODW010000115.1 GCA_017998025.1 Spirochaetales bacterium | reverse complement strand
GCACTATCTGTGGGGGTCTGTTAAAGCCGGATTTCGTTTTCTTCGGAGAATCGATCCCTCCGGAAGCTCTTTCCGCTTCTATACAGGCCATGGAGAAGACAGATTGTCTTCTGGTAATAGGAACCACAGGGGAAGTGTATCCTGCCGCGAGCCTGCCTCGTATTGCAAAAAAACAGGGCGCCTTTATTATAGAGGTAAACCCTCAACCTTCCGCTTTTACCTTTTCCCTGGTAGATACCTATATCCCTCTCCCTGCCGGGGAAGCTTTTCTTCGCCTGGAAGAGCGAATTCAGGCGACACCTATTAGATGTGTATAGCCCAGCCTTCGGCAGCCCGCGCGGCTTCCATAATTCCTTCTGAAAGAGTGGGATGAGCATGAATCATCTCTGCAATATCTTCCGCGCCGGCTTCTGCTCTACGAGCCAGGAGAATTTCATGAATCAGCTCCGTCGCCTGAAGTCCCACGATATGCGCACCCAGGATCTCTCCTGTAGAACCATCCGTAAGGAGCTTTACCATCCCTTCAGGACTTTCTACCGCGACAGCCTTCCCTACCCCTCGATAAGGGAAAACCGCTTTTTTATAAAGGACACCTCGTTTCTTCGCTTCTTCCTCTGTAATCCCAAAACCAGCAACCTCGGGTTCGCAATATACAGCCTGGGGAATCTCATCCAGCGAAAGGCGGGGTACGGGCGATTTTCCTGCTATATGTTCCACGGCAATCTCCCCTTCCTTCGAAGCTACATGAGCCAGTAAGGGGGTAGGAACTACATCTCCTACTGCATAAACGCCCTGCACAGAGGTCTCATAGTAGTCCCCGACCTGGATAAACCCCTTTTCCAGGTTTACCCCGATTCGCTCCAGCCCTATCCCTTCTGTGTTGGGAGATCTTCCTACGGCAACAAGAACTCTGTCTGCTTCCACTTTAAAGGGAGGTTCTTCTCCCTTCTGCAATCGGACCGTTAACCCTTTAGACTCTTTTTCTAAATTTAGTGCACGAGTTCCCGTATATATTTTCATTCCCCTCCTTACCAGTTCCTTTTCCAGTACCTCTACTACCTCTCCATCCTCCAGCGGTAAAATTTGGGGAAGCATCTCGACAACGGTCACTTCTACCCCGAAAGCATTCATTACATAGGCGAGCTCTATACCAATTGCCCCTGCTCCCAGTACCAGAAGCCGCCTGGGAAGGCTCTTTGATAGGAGAACCCCTGTAGAAGAGAGCACCTTCTCTTCGTCTATTTCGAAACCCGGAATTGTTTTTGGACGAGAACCCGTAGCAATAATGATCTGGGAAGCAGTAACTGTTTTTTTCTCTTCCGATCCTTCTACTAAAAGTGTATGGGGATCCTCAAATACAGCTCTCCCTGGAATATAGGTAACTCCATTCTTTTTCAAAAGAAACTGAACGCCTTTAGAGAGCTTTTCTGCAGCAGTACGGGATTTTTTGAATACAGCTTCATAGGTAAACCCACTCGTATCAACTTTTACACCTAGATCCTTTAGGGAAGAGAGGGATCGAAATAGCTCTGCCTGGTGAATCAAAGCTTTAGAAGGAATACACCCGATATTAAGGCACACTCCCCCTGGTTTATCCATCTCGATTATGGCAGCAGACAACCCCAACTGCCGCGCCCGAATCGCCGCCACATACCCGCCTGGACCTGCCCCAATAATAGCAACATCGAACTGGTACTTAGACATACTGAACCCCTTCTTCCTTGAAATAGTGTTTCTCCAATAATACTCAACCTTCTCTTCCAGGGCAAGAAATCCGATACATATATGATGCACCAAATTGGAACAGGAGAATGGATTCACATGCTACAATTCCGAACAATTGTTTTTCTTTTAAGCCGTATTGAAAAATAATATCTTTTCCCAGATAGAAATAGGAATTTTTTTTGCATCTATAAGCTGGTACAATTATTGCTTATATATTCTCTAAGCCTTACTATTTTCTCTATGTCCTTGACGAATTTCATCGGTAAGGCTAAAACAATACACGGAGGTACGAAGAATGAAACAAATCAAGTTGTTCTCGTTTGTGTTTCTGGGAGTTCTGATGATTGCCAGCCCGGGATTTGCCGGCGGAGCAAAGGAGGAGTTCAAGCCAAAAGCCGAATATACCATGCAGGTGAATGTAGGTCCTGCCTATGACTGGGGAATTGGTGCTCAGCGCTGGGCAGATCTTATTAAAGAAAAAACCCAGGGAAAAATTATTGTAAAACCCTACTTTGGATCCGCTCTGCTGGCGGGAAAACAGACAAACTGGTATCAGGCTGTTGCAGACGGAGCCATTGATTTTGCCGTTGAATCTACCATCAATGCTTCCACCGTAATCAAGTCTCTCAACCTATTTAATCTGCCTTTCTTCATGGCGACGTATGAAGACGTGGATAAGATCGAAAACGGGAAAGCGGGGAAGAAAATCTTCGAAGAACTGGAGAAAGGCGGAGTCAGGTGCCTGGCGTGGGGCGAAAATGGATTCCGACAGCTTACCAACAGCAAACGGGAGGTAAAAACACCTGCTGATGTAGCGGGTCTTAAGGTCAGGGTGGTTGGTTCTCCCTTATTTATCGACATCTTCAAACAGCTGGGGGCTGATCCGGTAAACATGAACTGGGCAGATGCGGTAACCGCTTTCCAGCAAGGAGTCGTGGATGGCCAGGAAAACCCCAAGGGTGTTCTAACTACCGTGAAAATCTGGGAATATCATAAGTACATGACTAACTGGAACTATGTGCTGGATCCTCTGATTTTTTGCCTGAATATGAAACTGTGGGATAAGTACCCGGAGGATATAAAAAAAGCGATCCAGGAAGCTGCGCTTGAAGCAGGGGAATATGAGAAGGCTATTGCTCGAGCCCATCTGGATGGGGACAAGTCTATCAACCTGTTGAAAAGCAAGTACCATGAGTCTCCCCCCGAACCCTTTAAAGAGGCTGTAGAAAAGGGGATGATAATTACCAACCTGACATCCAGTCAGATGCAGGCTTTCAAGGATGCAACGAAATCCCTATACGACAAGTGGGTTCCTCAGATCGGAAAAGAACTGTACGATCTGGCTGTTGCGGATATGAAATAAGCTGAGCTATCCTGAAGCCGGCCGTGTAAACGGCCGGCTTTTCTTTAAAAGATTGGAGGAGGCATGGAGAAAAAAAAATATCACCTTGATGAACTGATCGGGGCAGTGCTTCTCGGTATTATGTCCATCATAACCTTTGTAAATGTAATGAATCGGTACTTCTTTAAAAACAGCATCGCTTTTACGGAAGAAATAACCGTGAATCTGTTTGTCTGGATTACCATCCTGGGAATCTCTATAGCTTTTCGTAGAGGAGCAAACTTGAAAATGACAAACTTATTCGACAAATTCTCCCCCGCACTAAAGAGAGCAACTATCCTGGCAGGTGGGATTTTAGGTATAGCTCTTTTCTTGTTTATAATACTCAACTCAGCACAGGAAATATACAAAAACATCACATTCTATAAGAGCATTTCAGAAGCCCTGGGAATCCCCACCTGGATATACAGTTTAGGCACTCCTATTTTTTCTCTATTTGTGATCGTTCAATTATTTTTAAGCACCCGTAATCTGTTAAAACAAACGGAACAGGAAAAGGGGGAATAAGAGATGGCAGCATTGATTGTTTTCGGGATATTCCTTTTGTTGATCCTGATAGGATCCCCTATCGGCACTGCCCTGGGAGTTGCAGGTATGGGAGCAATTTTTACGTTCGATCTGGGAACAGCGATGATTTCCCGAAATTTCGAGGCAAATATTGCAAAGTTTCCTCTGGTGGCTATACCCTTTTTCATTCTCGCAGGTACGTTGATGGAAAAATCCAGAATTGTAGACGGAATTTCTCGCTTTGTGATCCTGCTTACAGGAAAAAACGTGGGGGGACTTGCTATCGCGGGGGTAATTACCTGCATATTCTGGGGAGCTGTATCCGGTTCCGGACCAGCTACCGCAGCAGCCCTGGGAATGGTATTTATTATACCGATGATACAGCAGGGGTATAATAAATACTTTGCCGCTTCTGTGATCGCCGCGGGTGCAGGACTTTCCATCATCATTCCTCCCAGTATTGCCTTTATCGTGTATGGGAACCTTACCGATGTATCTGTCGGTGCTTTGTTTCTCGGTGGAGTAATCCCCGGGATTATCGTAGGGCTGTTTTTAATCATGGTTACCTATCTATTGGCACGGAAAAATAATTTTCGGGGAATCGAGGAAAAAGGTTCACCGAAGGATCTTTTAAAAGCCTTTGTTGACTCTTTCTGGGCTCTTCTGGCTCCGGTTATCATCCTCGGTTCTATCTATGCGGGAATCGCCACCCCTACAGAAGCTGCCATTATGGGAGTGTTCTATGCCCTCTTTGTGGGGGTTTTCATTTACCATACCATCAATTTAGAAGTCCTTTATAAATCCTTAAGCGAAACAGTTATGTCTTCAGCTGTGGTAATGTTTGTGGTTTCTATGGCGGGGATATTCTCCTGGGCTGCTGCAACCCTGGGGGTAATAGATGCCGCGGCAAATTTAGTTTCCAGTCTTACCTCCAACCCCTTGGTGTTTGTTCTTCTGACAAGTGCCTTGATGCTTGTGGCTGGAATGTTCCTGGATGCTATCTCCATCATTTATGTGTTTATGCCTATCATCCTGCCTGCCTTGAAGGCTCTCCAGATCGATCCCCTCTATTTCGGAGTGGTTCTGGTTATTTCTCTTGCTATTGGGCAGATTACTCCCCCTGTAGCGGTAAATCTCTATGTAACGGCGAACTTGATTAAGAGTGATATCAATGCCGACATGGTAAAATACGTACTACCCATGGTATATGCTTCGATACTTGCGCTCATCTTCATCGCTCTTTTCCCCAATCTTTCCCTCTTCTTGCCCGTGGGAGCGGGGCTATACACGGCAGTGAAATAGTTACATATCGGGAAGAATGTACTATAACGAAAACTGCTTCATTTTTCTGTAAAGGGTATTCCGGCTGATCCCTAGAAACCGGGAGGCAACGGAAATATTCCCATTGCACAGGGTCAGGGCTTTCCGGATTTCTTCCTTTTCTATAGTTTCCAGATTCCGAATACCCTGATTTTCTATAAACTCAGGCCCCTCCTCCAGAGGGAGGGAATCTTTTCCTCCCCCTACATACGGTTCCAGAACTTTCTTATTAATGCAAATTCCTTGATTCAATACGATCAACCGCTCCACCAGATTTTCCAGTTCCCGTACATTCCCCGGCCAGGAGTGTGCCGTTAGTACCTGCATGGCTTCTTCTTCCAACAAAGGGATCGGTTTCCCATCTCGTAGGGCATACTTTCGAAGGAAATGCCTTGCCAGAAGGGGAATATCTGCAGGTCGTTGTCTGAGGCTGGGAACCCGTATCCTTAAAACATTGAGACGGTAGTATAGATCTTCCCGAAAATTCCCATTTCGAACATGCTCCTGAAGATTCTTATTCGTGGCTGCGATGATCCTTAAATCCACCGTTATCTCTTTGAATCCCCCAATACGGGTAAATGTCTTGTCTTGAATGACCCGGAGGAGTTTCGCCTGCATATCGAGAGGCATTTCTCCTATCTCGTCCAGGAATAGGGTTCCCCCATTGGCCTGTTCGAATTTGCCGGCAAAACCCTCTTTCCTTGCGCCGGTAAAAGATCCGGACTCATACCCGAATAATTCACTCTCAATAAGGGATATCGGCAGGCTGGCACAGTTTACAATGATAAAGGGCCCTCCACTC
>JAGODW010000114.1 GCA_017998025.1 Spirochaetales bacterium | reverse complement strand
AAACAGGTCCGTTCGGAAAGTTCAATTACATCTGCATTACCTGTAACAACATGCAATTGGCCTTCAATAAACTCTTCTATATCCTGAAATTGTATTCTTCCGGGTTGTCCACCATCTGTCTTCTCCAGAACAAGGAGAGCAATAGAGGGAGGTTTCTTCCAATGGAAAAAAAAAGGTTCGATTGGATTCTGATGGAATACTCCTTCACCGGAAGATTCTTCTTCCATCTCCTCCCTTAACAGACGGAGTATCCGGTTTTTCCTCTGGACACGCCTCGTAATGCGGAGCGAAAGGAGGTATGCCGCAGATAGCACGATACCCAGCAAAGCCCCTGCAGTAATCACCACCCTATTCCGTACACGGAACAATGGGGAAAAAACTGTCTTCTCCGAAGCAAGGGTTATAAACCGCCAGGGGATCTCCGGATGGTCTTCCCATGTAGCGATCCAGCGTTCTCCGTCTTCCCCTAGAATCGTTTTTGCTCCGCGGGGAGTCGGGCTCTGGAGAATTTGAGTAAACCTTCTATCCTTCTCCGCTGCTGTTCCAAAGAATTCTGATCTGGGGTGGGAAAGAAAGCGTCTATCTTTATCGAGAATGAAGAGGGTTGAGTATGAAGCAGCATCCGAAATCACTGCCCGAATTCTTTGCTCGGATAGGTTCACAATCAATGCATATCGAATACGGTCCTTTGCTTCTGGTAGAGATCCAAAGACGATCGTAAACAAATTCCTCGGTTCTTTATCCCCTTCCAATATGGTTCTACGCATATAGTAGAGCTGAGTTCCATAGCTTCTCAGTTTACTCAGGAAAGGGAGAAGTTCTGGATCACTGCAATGATCCTTCTCCCATCCAGATCGGGTGGAAAGAATGCCCGAAACTGAGCTATACAGATAGACAGAATCGATTAATTCGTTGTTTACCCACGCCCTGTCAAGTATCTGGAGAGCCCTAAGAGCTCGTTCCCGGGGATCTCCCCTTCCATAGAGAAAATCCTGAATTGGTTTCTCGTCCATGAGCGAAAGAAACGAGGGAATACTGCGGAAATGTACCTGGGAAAACAGATGGATAGCTGCCTCAATTCGTTCTGCTTCCTGTGCCTGGAGAATCCGGGTAAATTGAGAAATAAAAAGGGTAGAAAGGAAAAATGCAGCTACAATTATGGAAAGAGAGGTAATGCTTGCAATAGGAAGAAAGAAGTAAAAATTCTCCTTCAGCGTTCTTGAGTTTATCATTCACCGCTACCATTACAGACCATCGAGTTATGTCTGTGCACTATTCTTTCATATTTTCCATATTTTCCACTGCGTTTCTAAATTCTATCAGGATATCTTGTATCTCCTCATTTTGTTCAGGCAGCTGTTTAAAGCACACCTCTGCTAGATCCAGGTCTACAAGGGATTCTTGCATGGCTTTTTTAGTTGCTTCGGTATCGGCGGATTTTTCAGCATATTTCAATCGATACGCTGATCGGTACATATAGTAAATAAACTGCTGAGACAGGTTCCCCTCCGACTCCTTTACATGGCGATCTAAAAACGCAAGCCCCCCTTGAAACCCCGAAGGATCTGCCAGCCAGTTATCAAGTAGACCTTCCAGGACTTCTGCCTCCAGGAGGGATTTTACCGGATATTGTTTCAGTAATCGATCCGCTATCTGTTCGGAACTCTTTTTGTCTCCTGTGGAAACAGCGTAGCGATGCCAGAGTATCCCGGTTTCCCTCCGATCCGGGAATTGCTTTTCCAATAGAGATAGATACCGGTTGAAATCTTCTATTCTTTTCCCAGCCAGAGCAACCTGTGCAGCTCTCTCATAGAAATGCATCGTCCTTTCCGGATCTTGCTCCTTTAAACCATCCTTTATCTTTGCATCTATCTCGTTAAGCGCTTCTGTATAGGTTCCCGATCTTTCCAGTATATCTACCAGGTGCCACCATAGGGATTCGCTTTCATTCTGTAAATCTTCTGATTGAAAAAGGTCGATTTTCTGTCGGAGGAGACTCACAGCTTCTGAGATCTTTCCTGCATCTGCAAGGATATCTGTATAATTAATAATGCTAAAGTACTCCACTAAAATAGCATGGGACTCTGCTGCCCCGTACCACTTTAACGCTTCTTCCCGTACCTGCGTATTGGATAACTTCCATCCCTCCGGATAATTCTGGGATACCCTGCAATAGTAATCTCCCAGGGCTAAGGCAAGGACAGGAGGAACATTGTTTTGCATGAGGTCAAGATTCTGAAATTCGGTATGTGGATCAAAGGGAAAGGATTCCGGAACTGCCTCAAGCTCCTCATCGACAGCCTCTGAGTTTTCGATTCTATCAGAAAAAGCGAACATAAGAAAATTATCGTTGCTATCGCTTCTCTCCAGGGAAAATCGTATCTTTTCTGCAAGTAGGTAGGGGTCCGGGCTGGAAAAAGTCTCATCATTCAATACTTTCCATCCAGAAAGAAATTTACCTTCCCATGCCAACTCTTCAGCCATGGAAATTTGGACTTTTATCTCAAAGGGAGCTTCTTCGAAAAAAGGAGGAAGGTAAATAAGATCCGACTCTTCCTCTGCTACTTCTTCTTCCTCTAGCAGGCACAAGAACCCGAAAAACTGACTGTATATGGCAGGAATCTGGGCTCCCTCTGTCCTATACTGAACAGCCTCACCGGTCCGTCGTAATACTTCGCTGATATCGATCCACGGAGTCCTGAGATGCTGCATCAACTCTTCCGTAAAGATACTGTTTCTTCCGGTTCCATCCTGTGCGATTCTACCGGCACTGGTAGAATACACAACTATACTGGAGGGAGGTTGTTGCCCGACTACGGCAAGCCCCCGGGAGCTGGATCGAGCCCAGGAAAAGGGATTATCCCTGCAGGCATCCAGTACTACAATATTTAGATTGTTGGTTGCTTCCTTCAGACTGTCCAGCACGAACTGTAAGGGAACGGCCCGTGTCCGCAAGAGAGCTTCGGAATTGATCCGGGCATCCACTGGAATTAAATAGTTTTCCCCTCCAGATTGGACTCCATGGCCCGCATAGAAAAAAAATCCTACGGAGTCAGGGTACCGGGAAAGCTTGTCTCTGAAACGGAGTATTGATTCCTCCATTGCATAGAGAGTTCCATCCGTAAGAACCTCAACATCGAATCCTAACGAGATTAAAGTATCTCCCAGATCTTCCGCATCGTTTACCGGATTAGCCAGTTTTGCCATCCCTTCATAATCCCCATTCCCAATCACCAGAGCGATCCGCTCGGTGGTCTGAGACAAGTCCTGAGAAAAAAGAAGGAGACTCGTGGAAAGAACTATCCAGGTAATAAAAATAATTCTTTTCATCGATTACTATTTTACAGCGAATTTTCATATTTCAGCAATCGTTTTTGCGGGGAGAGCGCCCCCTTGACAACCCGTCTAAACCTGTGTAAAGAGATGAAAAACACTAGTCTTGAAAAACGCTCATATGATAAATTGTTATTGCCAGAATAGCTCAGGGGCAGAGCAACGCTCTCGTAAAGCGTGGGTCGTGGGTTCAATTCCCACTTCTGGCTTCTTTTTCCTACATTTTTTTCTGCCGCAGAATAGAAAGAAGCAGCCAGAAACCGATAATTCCCGCACCTAAGAAACCGAGTACGCCAATGAGAGAGAGCCCTCCCCAAAAGGGCGGAATACGGGAGTTGATCACAATGGACGATCCTACTACCAGAGCCGCCAACACAATGGAAAAACTAAGCCGCTTGGAAATCATATCCCATTCCCCAAGGATAGGCTTTAGGTTTTTTGCGTCTATCTCCAGGATCAACTTTCCTTCTTTCAATCGCTCCAGTACTTCCCGTGCATCCGACGGCAAGGTTTTAACCAGAGAAGATATTTGCAGGGTCTGTCGGCCCAGTTCATGAAGGATCCCTTCGGGGCTGAACTCTTTCAAGAACATCTTTCGAACAATAGGTTCCATCTGTACCATCAGATTGAACTCAGGATCTAGCTGCAACCCTACGCCTTCTACTGTGATAAGAGCTTTTGAAAGAAGGAAAAACCCGGGCGGTAATGAGATATGAAAAGAGAGGATCAAATTGAGCCCTCTTCGGATCAGATCTCCTATATGGATATCCTTGATCGACCGATTCCCATACATATCAAGGATCTCGAACAGCTGGTACTCCAGCTGTTCGATGTTCGGGATTGATTTCCTGTTGGCCAGTTCCAGCAATCCCCGGGCCATGCGCCGTTCATCCCCGTCGATCATCGCAACCATAATCTGGTTCAGTATCTCCCGGTGGCGGGGGAGTATAGTTCCCATCATGCCAAAATCTAAGAAACAGATCCGATCGTCCTCTAATACAAGCATGTTTCCCGGATGAGGATCCGCATGAAAGAATCCATGCCGAAAAATCTGCTCCAGGACTACTTCAGCTCCGTACCGCGCGATACGCTTCGGATGATTCCCCGCAGCTATTAACCGGGGAACATCGGTAACCCGAATGCCCTGAACCCATTCCATTACAAGGACCCTTCGGGTTGTATACTCTTCATACACGGCGGGAACATGTACATGAGGATTCCGGGAGAACATGTCTGCGAACCGCTGCATATGAGAAGCTTCCACCAGAAAATCTATTTCCCGTTCCAGCGACCTTCCAAACTCTTCAATGATAGCGATAGGGTTTAAGGTCTCTGATCTCAACACAAGGGCCTGAATAATATTGGCAAACGTAAGCATGATCTCAATATCTGTCCGTATCACCTCTTCCAGACCGGGACGTTGAACCTTCACCACTACAGTCTCTCCCGTATGTAGTACTGCGGTATGAACCTGTGCAATAGAAGCAGAAGCGATCGGAACTTCGGAAAAATCAGCAAATCGCTTCTCGAGGGGCATCCCATACTCTTCTTCAATCAATGCTTTAGCAGCCGCAGTAGGAAAAGGAGGTACCTCTGATTGTAGTTTTTCCAATTCTTCAATTAATTCAGGAGAGAGCAGATCTGGACGATTGCTTAATAACTGCCCGAACTTTATAAAGGTAATTCCCAGTTCCTCAAAGACCTTTCTGATTCGTTCCCAGCGGGAGAGTTTCAAGTTCCGCACCACATCCGCAGGGCGGGTAATGAGCTTTGGGTGCTCTATAATGTCCCCGAATCCATGTTTTATCAAAACTGAGATAATTTCTCTGTACCGTTTAAAGTGGCGTTGCGTTTTCCATTGTTGCTGAGGTTGTTTTTTTACCACACGGGCTCCTGATGTTGAATGTTCATGTTCAGAAAACTGAAACTCGATCTTTACATACCAACACTTTTACGGCGAGAGTTCACAAACCGGGCGAATTCATTTAAATTTTTCACAATAATTTTATCTGGCTCCACTTCAATGCGATGCTGATTCATGAAATGGTTTATCACTTCTTTACACTTCTCGGTAGGCAGACCTGCCCAATGCGCAATATCCTCGATGGTAGTTTTAAACTCATGTTTCTCTCCCTCCTGCTGGCCGGATGCATCGGTTTCTGCCAGCATTAGAAACACATCCATTACCCGGGCTTGAACATCTTCCAGGGTCAATATCATAAACCGCCGCCGTTGATCATAGATCCGTTTTGTAAACAACTTTAATAGTTTTAATGCGATGGCCGGATTTCCCCGCATAAGGATTTCAAAATTGGCCCGGTTGAATTCAAGTGCCTTCACATTATCCAGAGCAATCGCATTAGCTGAACGAGGTGCTTCTTCCAGAATAGCCATTTCACCAAAAATTTCGCCCGGATAGAGAATATCC
>JAGODW010000113.1 GCA_017998025.1 Spirochaetales bacterium | reverse complement strand
TCGGAGTCTGTTTTCCTTTACGGGGGCGGCTCGTCCGTACCGGCTTTGCATGTGGGGTTAATTTCTCTCCGACCTTTCTGGGTTCAGCAGAAATCCGTTGACCGCCTTCCTCTTTTTTCCTGGTTGGGGGCACTCCCTTATGGACTCCTTTAGGGAATTTTGAGGGAAGCCGTTTCCCCTGCACGTTCCTATCCCGAACAATTTTCTTCCCAGCGCTGAGATCTTCTGCTAACAAGATTTCATTAAGCGGTTCCACAGGAATCTTCATACCGATAAACTTTTCTATCGCCTCCAGCCCAAACACGTACCGTTCACAGGCAAGGGTAATGGCCTTTCCCTTCTTGCCCACCCGAGCGGTTCTCCCAATCCGGTGTACATAGTTTTCCGGATCTTCCGGTACATCATAGTTCACCACCATATCCAGATCTTCCACATGGAGTCCCCGGGATGCTACATCTGTAGCTACAAGGAAGCTGAGCTGGTTCGATTTCATGTCTTCGATAATTCGGAGACGTCTTCGCTGGGGTAGATCCCCTATGATATATTGACTCTTGTAGCCGTTCAGTTCGAGTCGTTTCGAAACTTCCTCTGCCGCATGCTTGGTGTTGGTGAAGATAATGGCATTTTTAGGATTCTCTTTTTTCAGAATCCCTAATAGGAGACGGAATTTCTCTGAAGATCCCACATGGTATACGGCCTGGGTGATTGTATCTACTGTCACTTGTTCAGGATCTATGACAATTTCCTCAGCCTCGTTCATGTATTCCCACGATAGCGTACTAACCCGTAAAGATAGGGTGGCGGATAGAAGCAGGGTTAGACGTTCTTTCGGAGGGACCATCTTACGGAGAAGTTTTCGAAGATCAGGAAGGAACCCCATATCGAACAAGCGGTCTGCCTCATCGATTACCAGAATCCCGACTTGCCGTAAATCGAGCTTATTCTGCCGGGAAAAGTCTATAAGCCGGCCGGGAGTACCTATAATAATGTCCACCCCTTCCTGTAAGAGGGATTCCTGTTTTCTGTATCCGATCCCTCCGTAAAAACTACCGATCCGAAAAGGTAGATATTTCCCTAATTTTTTGGCATCTTCCTCAATCTGAGTAGCAAGTTCCCGTGTGGGAATAATTATTAAGGCTTTCTTGCCTTTAAACTTCTCCGTTGCGGAAAGATGATGGAAAATTGTGATAAGGAAAGCTGCGGTTTTCCCTGTGCCGGTCTTAGATTGCACCAGCACATCTTTCCCTCCAAGTGTTCGTTGTAGAGTCTCTACCTGTACAGGAAAACATTCCTGAAACCCTGCTTCTTCTATCGCTTTTAGGAGATTGGGTTCTAAGTTGAATTCATGAAACTTCATTATAGAATGAAAAATACATTATTTTCCTGGAAAGGCCAAGGGTGTTTCTTTTTTTGCATCCTTCTTACCTAGAGTGGTCAGTGAAACACCTAAAATAACGATCGCTGCTCCCAGGAATTGTATTCCTCCAAGGCGTTCTCCCAGTACGATCCATCCTGTAAATGCAGTTACTACGGGAATGCCATTAATAAACACGGATGCGGCAGCTGCTTTTACCTTACTGAGCGCGTAGTTATAGCAGAGAAAAGCCGTCAGCGTGGCTCCCAGGGACAGGAATAGGAGGGCTCCAGCCGCAGGAGTGGGGAAGGGGTCGATTGTTTTGGGGAATATAAGAAATAAGGGAAAGAAGAATAGGGTTCCATAGAAAAATTGAAATCCGGTTATCTGTGCAGAGGGAACCTCCTGTCCGAGATTCCGGGAGAGGATCGTATAGAAGGCAGCGGATACAACAGCGCCGAGTATAAGGATGTTTCCCCCCAGGTTCGATCCCCCTGCCCAGGGTAAGCCGTTTCCGCCGATCACGAGGATTGTAATCCCCAGGATCGAAAGGAAAATACCTGTTTTCCCTATCCAGAGGATTTTTTCCTTTAAAAAAACATGGGAAAAGATCGTTACTCCCACAGGGATCAACGCAATAATAAGGGATGCTTCCGATGCAGTAGTACGCTGAAGACCAAAGGTTTCAAAAAGAAAGTACAGTACCGGTTCAAAGAGGGATAATAGCAAGAGCCGGAGATGCTGGTTCTTGCTGAGGTGAGGGAACCCGGATCGAAGAAAGTAGAGGAGGAAGAAAACGGAGGCAATGAGAAACCGATAGAAAATAAGGGCAAACGGATAAAACCCTGTAAGAGCTATCTTTGTTCCGACAAAGGAAACTCCCCAGAGTACGGTTGTAATGAATAGGGCTCCATATACTTTTATGCTGTTCATAGGTTTGATTCCATCATTCTTCTATATGATCTTCCCGAATCCGGTACTCTCCTTCAGTTTCGGCTATAAATCCCTCGTGGGTGAGGTCCTGCAACGCTTTCAGGGTTTGAGGAAAGAGAAAGGCTGTTCGTTTTGAAATTTGTTCTGCGTTCTGAGGCCTTTTTTCCTCCAGGAGGATGGAAAGGATACGGCCTCGGAGTTGCCGGTAGGAACCTTCAAATGAAGGTTGACGGGTATAGTGGGCGCTCTTTCGATTTGGATTAGGGAATGCTTTTGCCAGGTGAGCTCCGTAGTCCATCAGAGCATAGTACCACTCACGAGGATTTTCTCTATCCAGGGTGAGTTCGATCAGAGGAAAGATATCTTTGTCTTTCACCTGTTCCCTATCAAGAAAATAAAAGTGCAAAAACACCCTCCGGATATTTGTTTCCAGAAAAACATAGGGACGATTGTATGCGAACGCAGGTATAGCATGAGCTGTGTAGGAGCCGATACCGCAGAACTGTATCAGGATTTTGGGATCATCTGGAACTTTCCATTCCCATTCCTCCACAATCTTCCGGGCAAACTCCTGGAGATAGAGAGCTCTTCGATTGTATCCCAGTCCTTTCCACTGGTGGAGCACTGCTGAAAATGGGGCTTTTGCGAGAGTTCTGGGGTCTGGAAATTGGGTTAGAAAGGGAAGGAACTTCTTTTCAACCCCTTCTGTACGAGTCTGCTGAAGCATAAACTCAGAAACGGCAATTGCATAGGGGTCTGAAGTCTCTCTCCAGGGGAACTTTCTTCCCGATGTTCGATAAAAGGCAAGGACCTCTTGCCGGAATCTTTCAGTTTCGATGCTACTCATATTCGATGGTACTCATAGAGGACCTTAGCTTTTCTTCTGTGCTACCCTACCACCCTTGCGTCTCCCTTGTACAGTAGATTCTCCTCATGCTATAAGCTCAGGGTATGGGACAGAACGTATTTGCCCTGTTTATCACGTTTTTTCTCGTGGTAGACCCTCTGGGGATCCTTCCTCTCTATCTTTCCCTTACCGCAGGATACTCGAAATCACAGAAAAAACGGGTGATTTACCGAGCTTTGCTTACGGCAGGGACTGTATTTCTGATTTTTATCCTATTCGGAAGAAGCATTCTCCATTTTTTAGGTATTCAGACAGGCTCTTTCTTTATTGCAGGTGGAATTCTCTTATTTTTTGTATCGATGGATATGCTTTTTGCCGCGCCCAAGAGAACAAAGACATCGGAACAGGAGAAGGATTCGGAGGATATTTCGATCTTTCCCCTGGGAATCCCCATCCTCGCAGGCCCTGGAACGATTACCACGATCCTCCTCTATGTAAGCAAGGAGAGTGCTACTATCTATACCCGGGCCAGCATTGGAATTGTCCTTTTACTGATCCTTCTGCTGGCAGGGATCCTTCTTGGCATCTCCAACTATCTGGTAAAGATAATTTCTCATACAGGCCTTTCCGTAATCGAGCGGATCATGGGATTGATTTTGTCAGGTCTCTCTGTCCAGTTTGTCTTCGATGGCCTAGTAAAGTTAGGGATTCTTCATTAATCACGCTACAGGTATGGTCATTTAAGCGATATTATCGTATAATATACCCTACAGGGAGAGGTGTATGAAAATAGAGCGCAGGTTTACCCGTGAGGGGCAGGATCCCTACAAAGGTATCCGATGGGAGGAGCGGATTTCCGAGATCAAGGATTCGGAAGGAAAGATAATATTCCGACAGGAAGGGGTAACAGTACCTTCTTCCTGGTCACAGATTGCAACAGATATTCTGGCCCAGAAATATTTTCGCAAAACGGGTGTTCCGAAAGAAATCTCTTCTCTGGAGGGGGAAACGGATGCCCGTCAGGTATTTCATAGACTAGGCTTTACCTGGAGGAAATGGGGTGAACGGTTTGGATATTTTGATACTCCCCGGGATGCGGAGGCTTTCTACGACGAGATTGTCCGCATGCTGGCTGATCAGATGGCAGCACCGAACTCCCCTCAGTGGTTCAACACCGGACTTTACGAGGTGTACGGGATAGAAGGGCCTCCTCAAGGACACTATTACGTTGATCCCGAAAGTGACGAAGTTCGGAAATCAAAGAGTGCATACCAGCGTCCTCAACCCCATGCCTGCTTTATCCTGGATGTGGAAGATGATCTGGTAAATCCAGGCGGTATTATGGACCTGATTAACCGGGAAGCACGGCTCTTTAAGTATGGTTCCGGCACAGGGAGCAATTTCAGCAAGATTCGTGGAGAAGGTGAACCGCTAAGCGGAGGAGGGATATCTTCCGGTCTTCTTTCTTTTTTAAAGATAGCGGATCGTTCTGCAGCAGCGATCAAAAGTGGAGGAACCACCCGCAGGGCAGCTAAGATGGTTATCCTGGATATAGATCACCCCGATATCGAATCGTATATTCTGTGGAAAGTCCAGGAAGAGCATAAAGTGGCTTCCCTGGTAGCGGGCA
Source organism: Spirochaetales bacterium (assembly GCA_017998025.1). Classification (GTDB taxonomy): domain Bacteria; phylum Spirochaetota; class Spirochaetia; order DTKZ01; family DTKZ01; genus DTKZ01. Next base: position 1,021 of record JAGODW010000113.1, on the reverse strand, counting down.
GTGCCCTTATCCGTTCCAGACTGGAGAATTTGCGCACCACGATAGGAGAGTTTTATCGGTCAAAGGCGGACGGTAAAACAGAGACCGATCCATCAATGATAAAGACTGTACAGGATGCAATAACAACTGCAATCCAGGAAGGGATACCTGCAGGTTTTATTCATCAGTACATCCGGCTTCTGGACCAGGGAATTGTACTTCCGGATCCTCCCCTGTACACGACCGATTGGACAGAGGAAGCGTACAACACGGTAAGCGGACAGGCATCGAACAACTCTGTGCGGATCAGCGACCGTTTCATGAGGGCTGTCCTGGAGGATGAAGATTGGGAACTAAAGGCTCGCACTACCGGTGCCGTGGTAAAACGGGTAAAGGCCCGGTACCTATGGGATCTTATTACCCGGTCTGCCTGGCAATGTGCCGATCCAGGACTTCAATTCCACACTACCGTCAATGAATGGCACACCTGCCCGGAAGATGGGGAAATCCGGGCTTCAAACCCCTGTTCCGAGTATATGTTTCTGGATGATACAGCCTGTAACCTGGCATCCTTAAACCTCCGGGCTTTCTACGATACAGAAACGGGAACTTTCCGGATAGAAGATTACCTCCATGCGATACGCTTATGGACCCTTGTACTGGAAATAAGTATTGTGATGGCCCAATTCCCCAGCAAATCGATTGCGAGACGAAGCTACGATTATAGAACGCTGGGCCTGGGGTATGCGAATCTGGGTTCTCTTTTAATGGTGATGGGCCTCCCGTACGATAGTGAAGGAGGAAGGGCTGTAGCGGGTGCTCTAACGGCTATTCTTACCGGAGAGGCATACGCTGCATCAGCGCTATTAGCGAGGGATGTAGGGCCCTTCCCCCGGTATGGGGCAAATAAGGATGCTATGCTCCGGGTGATCCGCAACCACCGGAGGGCTGCCTGGAATGAGGCGCCTGGTTCGTACGAAGGACTTTCAATCCTGCCGAAAGGGCTCGATCCAGAACAGTGCCCTTCTGATCTGTTACAGGC
>JAGODW010000112.1 GCA_017998025.1 Spirochaetales bacterium | reverse complement strand
CTTTGCAATTCCCAGATCACTCTCCTCAGAACTAAGAACCAGGCTGTTTTCGGATACTTCCAGGTAGATCCTCTTGGATTTTTGCTCTACTAATTGAGATACTCGTTTAATTGCCTCCAGAAACTCTGCAATTTCAATTTTTATAGTATACTTCTGTCCTACAGGAATTACCCGCTGATAATTCGGAAACGTACCTTCAATCAGGGCAGTGGAAAGCTTCTGATTATCAAACCGCAAAAATGCATTTTTATCGGAAATAGATAGTGATACCAACCCTTCCCCGGAAGCCAACCGCTGAAACAGATTCAATGCCTTCGGTGGAACAATTACTTGTTTAAAGTCGGGAATCGGATCCGAAGCTTCTTTGGAAATAAGAGAAAGTCTTCTCCCATCCGTAGCTACCATTACCAGGCGATCCTCGTTTTTTTCCAGGCAAACCCCGTTCATGTAGTAACGTGTTTCATCATCAGAAACAGAAAAGATAGTTTGTTCAATCATATCTTTAAATTCTTTCTGTGGAAAAGAAAAGTATGTTTCATCCGCTGTATCAGGAAGCTCTGGAAATTTATCTGAAGCAATAGTTTTTAACCGAAAGTCGATTTTTTTAAACACCGGCCTAATGAAAAACATCCCGGATTCCTTTTCTTCAAACTCAATATCTCCTTCCGGTAGTGTCCGTAGAATTCCCAGAAACTTATCACAAAATACCGTGGTACTTCCCGGAACCGTAACCTCTACGGGAATCCGTGTTTCAAACGTTACTTTTAGATCTGTAGCCCGTAGGGTGAGTGTACCTTCATTAGATTCCAGTAAAACGTTGGAAAGAATAGATAAAGCATTTTTGGAAGAGATGACTTCCTGAGCAATTCCTATTTCTTTTAGCAAAGCAGATTTTTCACAGGTGAACTTCATTCTTCTATCTCCTTATTGTAGAAATTTAGTATAGAAGTCGTAGTAGTAGAGCCTGTCAATATGTGTATAAGCATTTTATCTATTGATTCATAAAGAAGATAGTTTCCACATTCCTTATGGATAACCGGCAATCTCTTATCCACAAATACACAAGAGGGCTGAGATTTGATTGATTTGTACTTACATACTAACAGAGTATCCACCCTTTTTACCTTTCAAGTTTTAGATTTTAACGAATGTTCCCGGATCGTCCGGATGAGATGCTGGATGATGGGTTCCAGGGTAGGATCGACCTTCATACGAACTTCTATCTGCTGGCATGCATGCATAACTGTCGTATGATCTCTACCTCCGAATTCAAGCCCTACTTCCGTGGTAGAATACTCGGTTATTTCCCTCGCTATGTACATAGCAACCTGACGGGGAAAGGCAATTGCTTTTGTTCTTTTTTTACTGTTTAAGTCAGAATATGAGAGAGCAAAGTATTCTGCCACCGTTTTCTTGATCAGATCCATCGTTACATTGTTCTGTTTCGGGCTGGAGAAAAAGTCCTTTAATTGTGCCTGAGCAATTTCCAGGGTAATGTTTTTGTTTACCAGTTCTGCATACGCTATAATTTTAGTAAGGGCTGCTTCCAGGTCCCGCACATTGGTAGTAACATTGGTACAAATGAGATTTAATACTTCCTCTGGAATAGAGACATTTGCCATCTCAACTTTTTTCTTTAGAATAGCATACCGGGTTTCATACGAAGGAGGCTGGAGATCTACATTTAATCCCCGTTCAAATCTACTGCGAAGCCGATCAGAGAGAGATTTTATCTCTGAAACAGGACGATCGCAGGTAAATACCATCTGCTTATTTGACTCGTACAGAGCGTTGAAGGTGTGAAACAGCTCCTCCTGCGTTTCTTCCTTATTTTGGAGGAAATGGATATCATCGATTAAAAGAACATCTGCATTCCGGTATTTGTTCTTAAACTTGTAAATATTTTTATCCCGGAGTCCTTGAATAAACTCGTTGGTAAAATTTTCTGCCGTTACATATACCACTTTAAAATCGTTAAAATTGGAATACACAGAGTGACCTATCGATTGGATTAAATGGGTTTTACCCAGCCCCACTCCTCCATAAATAAGACAGGGGTTGTAAGCGGTTCCCGGATTTTTTGCAATCGCAAGTGCCGCATTGGCTGCAAATGAGTTATTCACTCCTATTACGAAATTTTCAAAAGTGTACTCTTTACGGAGTTGGGGGTGAAGTCCTCGTGTTTTTTTGGTCGGTGGGGCTGATACAGAAGAAGAGTTCTTTTTCTCTGTTTCAGTTTCCTCCTGCTTTCGTTTTACCGTAATGTTGAGAGAAATCTTGAATCCTGAAAGTTCGAACAGCTTCTCTTCGATTAAAGCTAAGTACCGTTGTTTTACCTGGTCCTTGTAGAAGGAAGATGGGACGGAGATGGTTACTACCCCTTCCTGAGAACTTTCATAGGTTATATTGGTAAACCACATCATGAACTCTTGTGGTGAAAGGTTGTTACGTAGCTGCTGGATCGTCTCTTTCCAGAAAACACTATAGTCCCACATCGTTTCGCCCATACATTGAACCATTTTACGCTATCCTTTCGTTCTTCGCAATGCTTGCCTTGTGAGTTTCTCATCGGCTTTAAGCTGCCTTTACTTTTTTCGGTTAGGCTCCTATAATTCCCCCACCAAGGAAAAGTATGCAACAAACCTATTCTGCTCAAAACATCCAGGTATTAAAAGGACTGGAAGCGGTTCGAAAAAGACCTGGAATGTTTATTGGTTCGACCAGTATCGACGGGTTACACCATCTTGTGTACGAGGTGGTGGATAACAGTATTGATGAAGCTCTATCAGGCTACTGCAAGAATATCGATGTAAAGATCGAGAAGGGGAATATTATCTCTGTGCAGGATGATGGGAGGGGGATCCCTACAGAAATCCATCCTACGGAAGGGGTAAGTGCCTTAGAGGTGGTAATGACTCGTCTCCATGCAGGAGGGAAGTTCGATAAAGGATCCTACGCTATTTCCGGAGGATTGCATGGGGTAGGGGTTTCTGTGGTGAATGCCCTCTCTCTCTGGCTTGAGGTTACGGTATATCGGGATGGAAATATCTACTACCAGAAATATAGCCGGGGAAAGCCCATAAAGCCGGTAGAAGTGATCGGTACTACCGAAATTCAGGGAACCCTGGTTCGGTTTGAACCGGATCCCATCATATTTGAAACTACGAATTTTAGTTTTGAAACACTTTCAAACAGACTCCGCGAGCTTGCATTTCTCAATAAAGGAATTCGGATTTCCATTGTGGACGAACGAATCCCCAATCCCAAGGTGCACGAATTCAAATTTGAGGGGGGAGTAAAAGAGTTTGTCACGTATCTAAATAAAAAGAAAACGACCATTCAAGGGGAACCGATCTACATACATAAGACAAAGGATGATTTAACCCTGGAACTCGCCCTGGAATATAACGATGGATTTAATGAAACCCTATTTACCTTTGTGAATAATATTAATACACGTGAGGGGGGAACGCACCTGATCGGATTTAAGTCCGCATTGACACGAACGCTGAACGATTTCTTAAAAAAGTCTAAATTCGCTAAAAAGATGGATGATTCCTTAACGGGAGATGACGTTCGAGAAGGACTGACCGCGGTACTTTCCATAAAAATCCCCAATCCACAGTTCGAAGGGCAGACAAAGGCAAAGCTGGGAAACTCAGAAGTAAAAGGAATCGTAGAATCTATTGTGAACGAGGCGTTAACCAGTTTTTTTGAAGAGAATCCCAGTATAGTTGAGAAAATCCTGGAAAAGACAATTATGGCCGCTCGGGCACGGAACGCAGCCCGGCAAGCCCGGGAGCTAACCCGGCGAAAAAGTCTTCTTGAAAGTTCCGGACTTCCCGGGAAGCTGGCAGATTGTTCAGAAAAAGATCCTGAAAAATGCGAGATCTTTATTGTTGAGGGGGATTCTGCAGGAGGCAGTGCAAAACAGGGAAGGGATCGAAGGTTCCAGGCGATTCTTCCCCTCTGGGGAAAGATGCTAAATGTGGAAAAAACCCGGGTAGACAAGGTGATTACCAATGACAAACTTCAACCGGTAATTGCCGCACTGGGTACAGGTGTTGGATCAAATTTCGACATTCGAAGGCTGCGGTACCATAAGGTAATTATCATGGCTGACGCGGATGTAGACGGCTCTCATATACGGACCCTCCTCCTTACCTTCTTTTTCCGGTATATGGCTGAGCTTATTGAGCGAGGGCACGTATATATCGCTATGCCCCCCTTATATAAGATCTCCGCTGGGAAACAGGTTGAGTATGCGTACGATGATGAAGAGAGGGATCGGATTCTAGAAAAGATGAACCTTCCCTCAGATAAGGTCAACATACAGCGCTACAAAGGGTTAGGAGAGATGAATCCGGAACAGCTCTGGGAGACCACAATGAACCCGGAGACCCGGAAAATTATGCAGGTGAAACTGGAAGATATCGTAGAAGCGGAAGATATTTTCACAACGCTGATGGGAGAGAATGTAGCGCCTCGTCGTGAATTTATCGAAGAGAACGCCCTGTTCGTTTCCAACCTGGACGTTTAAGTTTAACAAGGGAGAACTACTGTGGCAGAGGAAAAAGGGAAGGTCATACCTATATCCATCGAAGATGAGGTAAAAACCTCCTACCTGAACTATGCAATGTCCGTCATTGTTTCCCGGGCTTTACCGGATGTACGGGACGGATTAAAACCGGTTCATCGCCGGATCCTCTATTCTATGAGTGAAATGGGGGTCCGGTCGAACCAACCCTTTAAAAAGACGGGAAGGATCGTAGGCGATGTACTGGGAAAGTATCATCCCCATGGAGATATGAGCATTTATGATGCGCTGGTCCGGTTAGCCCAGGATTTTTCCCTCCGGTATCCTCTGATCCAGGGACAGGGAAATTTCGGCTCAATTGATGGAGATCCGCCGGCAGCTATGCGGTATACAGAAGCCCGCATGACAAAGCTGGCCGAAGAGATGTTAAAGGACATCAATAAGGAAACAGTTGATTTCGTCCCGAACTATGATGATTCCTTGAAAGAACCAAAGGTTCTTCCCGCAGCCTTTCCCTTTCTTCTGGCAAATGGAACAAGCGGTATTGCCGTAGGAATGGCGACCAACATTCCGCCTCATAATCTCCGGGAGATATGCAATGCCATCGCAGCCTACATTGATGATCAAACCATCAGTATAGAAGGACTGATGAAATACATTAAAGGGCCGGATTTTCCAACGGGTGGAATCATTTACGGTTTGAATGGAATTCGTGAAGCGTACGAGACAGGGAAGGGGCGGATCACGGTTCGCGCCCGGTTTACTATTGAAACCAGCAAAAGCGGGAAGGATGTAATTATCATTACCGAAATTCCTTATATGGTAAATAAAGCAACCCTCATTATGCGGATTGCGGAACTGGTAAAAGGAAAAAATCTAGACGGCATTTCAGATCTTCGAGATGAATCGGACCGTGATGGGATGCGGATCGTGATAGAACTGAAGAAGGGAGTAAGTCCTAAGATTATCCTGAATTTTCTATTTATCCATACACAACTTCAGATAAACTTCGGAGTGAATAACCTGGCCCTGGTAGACGGACGTCCGAAAACCCTCACCCTGAAAGAAATGATTGCACACTATGTGGCGCATCGTCGGGAAGTAGTGATTCGGAGAAGCCGGTATGACCTGCGAAAAGCAGAGGAACGGGCCCATATTCTGGAAGGACTCAAGATCGCGCTGGATAATATAGATGAGGTGATCGCCATCATCAAGGCATCCGGTACCGTAGAACTGGCCCGAAACCGGCTGATTGAACGGTTCAGTCT
>JAGODW010000111.1 GCA_017998025.1 Spirochaetales bacterium | reverse complement strand
GGTATGGAGAGATGCCCTGGACAATCGAAACGCTGTACAGATCGGTGATCGAATCAGAAATGCGGGCCTTTCGATTGTTGCAACCGTTCGGGGAGGATTCTTCCCTGCGTTAACTGAGCAGGAACGAAAGGCGAACATTGAAGACAACAAGGCCTTTATCGATCTGTCCGCAGAACTGGGATCTCCCCTGCTGGTAATTGTTCCCGGCGCACACCCGGGGCAGTCTCTGGCTGAATCCCTCAGGCAGATACGAAAAGGAATCGAAGCGATCTTGCCCAGGGCAGAAGAAGCAGGAGTTCGCCTGGCCGTAGAACCCCTCCACCCCATGTATGCCGATACCCGTTCAGCGATCGTTACCCTCGAGCAGGCAAATGACCTTTGTATAGAAATAGATCATCCGTTCCTGGGAATTGCTGTAGATGTGTATCATCTCTGGTGGGATTCCTGTCTTCCCCACGAGCTTCGCCGGGCTGGAGAACGAAAGAAGATCTTTGCCTTCCATGTGTGCGACTGGAAGAGTCCTACAACCGACTTTTTAAACGATCGGGGGCTTATGGGGGAAGGATGCATCGATATTCCTTCCATCCGGAGAGAGGTAGAGAACAACGGCTTTCGTGGATTCATCGAAGTGGAAATCTTCTCCAACCGGTACTGGGGCATGGATCAGGGAGAATTTTTGACGAAGATTGTTCAGGCCTATAAAGAACACGTATAAGGAGTATTTTTTATGGAAAAGACAGTCCGCATTATCATGAATGGCGTTACAGGCCGTATGGGAACAAACCAGCATCTGGTACGATCAATCCTTGCAATACGAAAACAGGGCGGAGTCCGCCTGCGGAACGGAGATACTGTGATACCGGAACCCATTCTGGTAGGAAGAAACGAGCAGAAGGTACGAGCCCTGGCAGCACAATACGGAGTGGAGAAGTATACCACAAACCTGGATAGCGCTCTTTCCGACAAAGAAAATAAGATATACTTCGATGCCCAGGTAACAGAGCTCCGTTACCCTTCTGTTCTTAAAGCGATTCAGGCAGGAAAGGCGATCTACTGTGAAAAACCGATCGCTACCAATACAGCCGATGCTATGAAATTGTATACGGCCGCTCAAGAAGCTGGATTAAAAAACGGCGTGGTTCAGGACAAGCTCTGGCTCCCCGGTCTCCTCAAGCTTAAATATCTGATCGATACAGGATTCTTTGGCCGAATTCTCTCAGTACGGGGAGAGTTCGGCTATTGGGTCTTCGACGGGTTCTATCAGCCGGCTCAACGCCCCTCCTGGAACTACCGAAAGGAGGACGGCGGCGGAATCATGATCGACATGTTCTGCCACTGGCGATATGTGATAGACAATCTGTTCGGGGACATTAAGTCCCTTGTGGCCTTAGGGGCAACCCATATTCCCAAACGGGTGGACGAAAATGGGAAAGAGTATGCCTGTACAGCGGATGACTCAGCCTACGGCATTTTTGAACTAAAAAATGGGATCATCTGCCAGTTTAACAGTTCCTGGGACGTCCGGGTACGGCGGGATGACCTTCTCACCCTCCAGGTGGACGGGACAAAGGGAACAGCTGTGGCCGGGTTACGGGAATGCTGGGTACAGGACGAACCCATGACGCCCAAGCCGGTATGGAACCCGGATATCGACAGCCCCATAAACTACTATGACAACTGGGCAAAGATGCCTACCCGTGATTCCTACGATAACGCCTTCAAGGTGCAGTGGGAAAAGTTCCTCCTCTACGTTATGCAGGATGATCCTTTCCCCTGGAACCTGCGGGAAGGAGCCAAAGGAGTACAGCTGGCAGAACTGGGGATGGAAAGCTGGCGAACCCGAACATGGATAGAAGTACCGGAACTCTGAGAGTTCTTGACCCCTAACGGAAAACACTCTATCTTTTTTACCGATAATTTCGTATCCGCCTTGGGGGAAAACGATCAGCGTTAAGATTCGAGTTTTTGATTTCGTCGCTATAGCTATAAATCTCCTCGTGCTCGGATTCGTGTCCTGGTATGTATATGCCGGACAGGAAGGAGTCGCGGTTCTCTATATACAGAATAGCTCTGATTCCTGGATCTATCCCCTGGAAAAGGAAGTTGAACTTGATATTCCCGGGCCGCTGGGTGTCACTCATGTCCATATCAAAGAGGGAGTCGCTTTTGTAGAAAATTCTCCCTGCCGGGATAAGATCTGCATCCACATGGGGCGGATTTCGCGGAACGGAGAATGGATCGCCTGCCTTCCAAATCGGGTATTCCTTCGGATCCAGGGGAAAAAAGGGGAAGTGGTTGATGCAGGCGTTTTCTAAAATCGTCCCTTCCGAACAGGATCGGAAGCTTGCTCTCTACGGAGCTTTCTGCCTATTTCTGGCTACGATCGAGTTTCTCATTCCCAAACCGGTTCCTTTTTTCCGACTCGGTATAGCCAATCTACCGATCCTCATCTCCCTCCGTAAAGAATCCCCCCGGTTTATCCTTTCCCTCGTAGGGCTTAAAATCCTGGGTCAGGCTCTGGTAAATGGAACACTCTTTTCCTATATCTTCCTTTTTTCAACCGTGGGTTCCCTGGCAAGCGGCTTGACTATGCTAACACTGGCGTTCCTCCCGGAAAAGTATCTGTCCCTCGTGGGGATCAGCACTTTAGGCGCGCTGGCAAGCAACCTGATCCAGATTCTGCTGGCCCGGTACTTTCTACTGGGAGAAGGGGCCTGGCTTATAGGGCCACCTTTTCTTGCCCTGGGGACTGTTACAGGAATCTTGCTCGGGGTCATTGCTCAACGGATTGCTTCTACCCTTCCCGCAATTCTTACCCATAGGGGAACCTGATATGCCGGTACTGCAAAGAATCCTTTACCAGCATATTTCCCCGGAACTTCTCTTTCTTATGGGAATTCTCAGTATGCCTCCCATCCTTTTCAGTGAATCTTTAGAAGCCCGGGCTTTTCTCACCTTTTTTTATTTACTCTGTGCTCATGCATCGGGAAAGCGACTTAAACTTGCCCCAAACCTTCTGGCTTTTATCCTCGTTACCGTAACAAACCTTGTAACACCCCTGGGAAAGATTCTCTTCCAACTCGGCCGTTTCCCCGTCACCCTGGGGGCCCTCCACCTCGGTATCCAAAAGGCTCTTACCTTGATCGGGATGATAGCCCTGGCCCGTTTTACCCTGCGGACGAACCTTCAGGTTCCCGGTCGATTCGGATCGATCCTATCCCTCATGTTCTTCTACTTTGAAAAAATTACAGAAAGAAAATTTTCCCTCCGCAAAGGGCATCTAGGGGAGGATATTCAAGCGCTTATCCTGGATGTATATCGAGAGGGAGAACACATTCCCTCCCCACAGGCCCGTATCCTCACTTCACGAACAGGATACCTGTTCTTTCTATGTTTTCTGGCAGTGAGCTGGGGAATAGTTTTCGTTCATTAGACTCATCGGTAAAATTATGCTTGCCCAAGTATGAATGTTTATTTATTATTTTCCCATGGAACATAAAGATACTACGATGCGAGTGCAACAGTCGTTTCTGAGCAAGCCCGAGCGAAAGGTTCTGGAGCGAATAGCAAGAACCCTTCCTTCGTGGGTAACTCCTGATCTTCTAACCGGGTTTGGATTTTTCGGAGCAGTCCTTTCAAGTACCGGATACATACTTACGAACTGGGGAAAAGGATTCCTCTGGATCGCTTCATTGGGATTTGTAATCAACTGGTTTGGGGACAGCCTTGATGGAACGTTGGCCCGGGTCCGGCAGATTCAACGTCCCACGTATGGATTCTTCATAGATCATAATGTGGATGCCCTTACCGCCCTGGTTATAGTACTGGGGGCAGGCATATCCCCCTTTGTATCCCTCTCTGTCGTACTGCTTATTCTCATTGGGTATTATATGCTGAGTATTTTTACCTATATAAATACCTGTTTACGAGACACTTTTAAGATTTCCTATGGGGGGTTTGGCCCCACAGAACTTAGATTAGGGATCATTGTTCTCAATACATTGTTTTTCTTTCTAAACACGGATAATCCTCCGATAAAAATCCTGGGCATCTCCCTGAAATACTTCGATCTTTTCGCCCTGGTTGTAGCACTAGTCCTGTTCTACCTCTACTTTTATTTTTTTCTTACAGCCCATAGAGAGTATAAAAAAATAGATCCTCCCCATCGTGCTGAATAGAAAGGAGAAACATGGCTTATCGATTTCTAATGTTTTTTCTAAGCCGCTTAACAGGAACAGGGATTGATATCTTCATTCTCTCCCTTCTTAGTACGTTTGTCTTTTCATCCTATGCAGGGAAGTATCTACTAGCACCTGCCTTCTCTTTTGTAGTTGCAACGTTCCATAATTACGCTGTCTCCTATTTCTGGATATGGCATAAAAGGATAGAGAAGAAAAGCACATCCGATTTCTTACGTAAGCTTATTCCCTATCATGCCTCGGTGGTATTTGGTTTTGGGATAAAGATGGCATTCCTATTACTCTTAGAGCGCCTTTTCCACTGGGACGTAATCTGGTGCAATCTGGGAGCCCTTTTAGTTTCGGGACTGGTAAACTTTTATCTAGGCGAGCATGTTATTTTCAAGGGAAAGATCCCGAAGCAGGAAGATCCAGGTTTCCTTGAAACGAAAGAGAGAGGGAACTCAAGAAAAGAGGGATCGATCCATGTTTAGTCCCATACACATTCCCTCAATTCACAAGCTGAAACTCTGGATTTTTTAGTTCAAATACAGGTTTGAGATGTTCGGTTCTGTAGATCCGTTTGTCCTCGGTTACGAATAAAGCATCCACCCCTTCTAACGATTCCGCAAGTTTGAGTCCTTCAGAAACGCCTAAAGCAAAAAGCGTGGTAGACAATCCATCTGCTCGGATAGATTCTTTCGTTACAACCGTTACCGATACCAGACCGTTCTGGATCGGGTAACCGGTCTGTGTATCCAGGAGATGGTGGTACCGTTTTCCATCCGGGCCTTCAAAGAACCGTTCGTAGGTTCCGGAAGTAACCACAGAAATATCTGTACCGGGTAAAATGCCAAGGTACGAGCCCCGGGTAGTTTCCGGGTTCTGGATGCCAATTCTCCACGGCCGATTTTCCGGATGGGAGCCGATCACCAGGATATTCCCCCCCAAATCGACAATTGCATGCTTTACCCCCTTCTGTCTGAGAATCCGTGCCGCTTCATCCGCAGCCCACCCTTTGGCAATCGCTCCTAGATCCAATGCCATACCCTTTGTTTTCAAAAAAACCGACTTTGTAGCCGGATCCAGCTCCACACTCTGGTAATCGATCGTAGAGAGGGCCTCTTTAATTTCTTCCGGGGTGGGAACCCGGGCATGTTCTGTACCAATCCCCCAGAGAGAAACGAGCCTGCCAATAGCCACATCAAAGGCACCTTTACTCAGAGTAGAGAAATAGAGCCCTTGAGAAATTACATGGAACGTTTCTTCAGAAACAGATACAGCTTTTATTCCCGCATTTCGGTTGATTTCGCTGATTTCACTGGTTTCCAGCGTAGCACTCATCTTCTCTTCAATTTCCTTCACCCGCTGAAACACTGGATCCAGCACCTCTTTCCCTGCCGGGCCATATACAGTGACACCGCAGGTCGTGCCCATGAGAAATTCTACCCGGGAAACAGGTTCTGGAGACCGGGAGCAGGAGGAAACTCCTGAAAATAAAACCAGAAGCACCATAAGAAAAGGTACGAACGGCAACTTATAGGGCTTTTTGCAGACCCCGTCTGTTGCCTCTTTTTGTATAATGTGTCTGGCATGGAAATAAATCATAGATGGGATTTGTACCACAA
>JAGODW010000110.1 GCA_017998025.1 Spirochaetales bacterium | reverse complement strand
AAACAAATTTTTGTAGAGGAACGGATCTATAAAAAGATAGAAGAAAAACGAACGGCCGAACTCGTAGTGAAGGCCGTTATTGAAGGGTTCAAACCTTTTGCCTCTCAGATTAAACGACCAGTAACGGAAGAAGATGTAGAGAAATTGCTTAAGATTCCTATCCGGCGAATATCTTTGTACGATATTCAGAAAAATAAAAAAGAGATGGAAGAGATCCGAGCCCGACTGAAGGAGATCAAGCACCATTTAGCTCATCTGATCGAGTATGGGATTTCCTTCCTTGATGGAATTATTAAGCAATACGGGGACCGATTTCCCCGCCGGACAAAGATTCACAGTTTCCGGAAGGTGGATGCTAGAGAGGTGGCGGTAAAGAACCTTCGGCTCCGGTACGATGAGGAAACAGGATACCTGGGATTTGGTGTGGCAGGGGGGAAGGTGCTGTTCGATGCCTCTCCCTTTGATAGGATCCTTGTGGTGCGGGGCTCCGGGGTTTTTTCCGTTCATACGGTTCCAGAAAAGTTGTTTGTTGATAAACACCTCCTCTATTGCGGTGAGGCGGAGAAAGAAAGCCTAAACAAAAAGGCGTTTTCCGTGTTGTATAAAATGAAAGATACCGGACAGGGGTATATCAAACGCTTCCGGATCGAAGGGTACATTCTGGATAAATCGTACGAAATCACCCCCCCTACCGCCGAAGTTTTGCAACTTACTACAAAAGAGGATGCATTCATCCAGGTTCAGTACGTAAAAACCCCTCGATCCAAAATAGTCGAAGAAACCTTTCCTCTAAAAGAATTTACCGTAAAAAAGGTCCGATCACCGGGAATACGACTCTCCACAAAGGCTATCGTCTCTGCTCGTTTTGTGAAAGCAGGAACAAAAGGAAAGGGGAAAATGCAGGAAATGGAGGAAAAATCGTAATCCTTGATGAGATTTAAAATTATAAGTTTTTCTTGACAAAGCGAGTTATACATATATAATTCACATATAATTTACGAAGAAGGTAAAGTGGGAGGATTCCAATGCCTAACTGGTTAATGGCTCTCCTTCCTCTTGCTGGTTTTGTTTTAGGTTGGATAGTTCGATGGTTGTATGCCAGATTTCAACTTTCATCTTTGGAGCAGAAGGCTGAGAGAATAAAGCAAGATGCGATCAAGGAAGCGGAGGCAAAGAGAAAAGAGCTGATCCTGGAAACAAAGGATCAGCTCCTCAGGGAAAGAGCCCAACAGGAGCGAGAATTACGAGAGAGAAGAAATGAATTACAGCGTTTTGAGCGTAGACTGCTCCAGCGGGAAGAAACCCTGGAACGAAAGTTGACTCAGGTAGAGAAACAGACCCAAACCTTACAAACCCGCGAGAGGACATTAGCGGAGAAAGAAGAATATCTCGGACAACAGGAAGAACGGTGGATCAAGGAGCTGGAACGGGTTTCCGGCTTAACCTCGGAAGAAGCAAAACATCTTATCATTGCTACTTTGGAAAATGAGGCCCGGCACGACGCTCAGGTAATCTTGAATAAGATTGAGCAGGAAGCAAACCTTGCGGCAGAAAAAAAAGCCCGGGAAATACTTATTGCTACAATGCAGCGTATTGCTACGGATGTTACTTCTGAAGTTACCGTTACAACGGTTAGTCTTCCCAACGATGAAATGAAGGGAAGAATTATCGGTCGGGAAGGACGGAACATCCGTACACTCGAAACCCTCACGGGAGTAGATATCATCATTGATGATACGCCTGAAGCCGTTGTAATTTCCTGTTTCGACCCTGTGCGGAAGGAAATTGCCCGCAGGTCTCTGGAAAAGCTTATTTCAGATGGGAGAATCCATCCTGCTCGGATAGAAGAGGTGGTGCAAAAAGCCACCAAAGAAATTACCCAGATCATCTACGAGGAGGGTGAGAAGGTTCTTTTTGAACTGGGAATACACAATTTCCCTCCCGATGGTATTCGTGCGCTAGGCCGACTATATTTCCGTACCAGTTATGGACAAAATGTGCTATCTCATTCGAAAGAGGTAGCCATTCTAGCGGGAATGCTGGCCTCAGAAGTTGGAGCAGATCGGGAAATCGCCAAGCGGGGTGCTCTGCTCCACGATATTGGTAAAGGGATCGAGAGCGAGGGAGATTCCACCCATGTAGAGCTGGGTATAGAGCTGGCGAAGAAACTGGGGGAAGATTCCCGGGTAATCAATGCTATAGCCGCCCATCACGGGGATGCGGAGTTCAACTGCCTGGAAGCTGTAATTGTCCAGGTTGCTGATTCAATTTCCGCGGCCAGGCCGGGTGCCCGGCGAGAGACGCTGGATACGTATATTAAACGGCTGGAAAACCTGGAAAAAATCGCCGGTGAGTTCGAAGGTGTGGATAAAGCATACGCAATTCAAGCGGGTCGTGAACTGCGCATTTTAGTAAACACTGACAAGGTGACAGAGGAAGAGGCGAAAGAAACGGCAAAACAAATTGCCAAGAAGATCGAAATGGATCTTCGATATCCAGGTCGGATTAAAGTAACTGTGATTCGGGAGACTCGAGTGGTCGAGTATGCCCGATAAAACGATCAAAGCCCTCATCCTGGGAGATGTGGTAGGGCAAGCAGGGTGCAGGGCCCTTTTTCTATTGCTGCCGGGAATGATCAAACAGTACGATGCAGACTTCATTGTGGTGAACGGAGAGAACGCTGCAGACGGCTTTGGGATCACTCCCGATAAGGTCGAAAAGTTTTTTAATGCCGGTGTGCAGGTTGTTACATCGGGGAATCATATCTGGCAGCAAAAAGAGATTCTGCCTCTCCTTGACCAGGAAGAACGGTTATTGAGACCGCTGAACTATCCCAAAGGGGTTCCCGGACACGGGTTCTGTATTGTAGAGCTGCGAGGAACAAAAGTAGCAGTGGTGAACCTGCAGGGGCGTGTCCGGATGAACAATATCCTTTGCCCGTTCTTGGTGGGAAGGGATGCACTGCATAAGCTGGAAAAAGAAACAAAGGTAATCCTGGTGGATTTTCATGCGGAAGATTCAGAGGAAAAGGAAGCTTTGGGGTTGTATCTGGATGGGAAATCGAGTGTAGTGTTCGGTACCCATACGCATATACAAACAGCGGATGAACGAATCCTTCCTGGAGGAACCGCCTATATTACTGATATTGGAATGATCGGCCCATCGGACAGTGTTATTGGTTTTAAGACAAAGATTGCCCTCGATCGATCCCTCACCCAGCTTCCCATCAAGATGGAAACAGAGGATGGCCCTGCGGTGGTTTATGGAATTGTAGTAACGATTGATGTTACTACAGGAAAAGCGCTTGCCATCGAACGAGTAAGGAACGAATCCCCCGTATAGTTTTTATGAACCTATGAGAACGCAAAAGAAGGTTAGTGTTCTGGATCTGCTCTGCCGATTGTTTCCCGCTGAGCTCCGGGAACGGCATTTATCTAGGATTCTATGCGGAGAAGTTTCCATCGGGGGAGAGACAGTGCGGGATCCAAAGCAGCTTGTTCCACAAGATGCCGGGGTGGATCTTCATCCTGTCCGGTACGTTTCCAGGGGAGGGTTCAAGCTGGAGCATGCCCTGCAACAGTGGGCTATTCCCATACAAGGGAAAATTATCCTGGATGCCGGGGCCTCTACAGGAGGGTTCACCGACTGTCTTCTACAGTTTGGAGCCTGTCATGTGTATGCCGTAGATGTAGGCCGAAGTCAGATACATCCTAAGTTCCGTACCGATTCCCGGGTAACCGTGAT
Source organism: Spirochaetales bacterium (assembly GCA_017998025.1). GTDB lineage: Bacteria > Spirochaetota > Spirochaetia > DTKZ01 > DTKZ01 > DTKZ01. The sequence continues at coordinate 2,066 of JAGODW010000110.1, read as the reverse complement.
GGAAACCACCAATATCTTAGAGGTGGATTCTCTAGATCCTCCGCCTGCTGGAGCCGTATGTGATCTTTCCTTTCGCTCTCTCCGGGGAGCGGCGCGGCATATTCTCAATCTCACCACAGAACACTGGCTTCTCGCTCTGGCAAAACCTCAGTTTGAATGGGAGGAGCCTTCGCCGGATTTTGACGGGGTCGTCCGGTCTGAAGAGAATATCCAGCGTATTCTTTCCTCTCTGATAGAGTCCTTAGAAAAGGAAGGGGTAAAAACCCGAAAAGTACTGGAATCTCCTTTGAAGGGCAGATTTGGGAACCGGGAATTCTTTTTTTACCTGGATAGTACAGGCACCGGAGGGGCATGAACCGCAACTAACAGGCAATAGGATTCTCTCTGTAACAGAATAGGACCCACTAAGCCGTCAGGGGCAAGACTCTCTTGTTATCGGTTTTCCGATGTACACCCCTTCCGGGCTTAGATAGTCAATTTTCTTCCCTTCCACGAGGAACTGGACCCCTTTAATTCCCGGAAACTCGGTGACGGTATACACTATCTGGCGTATCTGTTCCCGTGCCCCTTCGATACCATACGGATTAAATCGAAAGGGTTCATTTACATTTAGGAAGGCAATTCCATCCCGGATACTCACCGATAAAAGTGCTGTTCCGGATGGAATTAAGCTTAAAACACCGCTTTTAGCTTCAGAAGGAGAGGGGCCTTTAAATAGTTCCTTTATCGTCTCTGTTAGAGGGGTCGTATGATACGTAATGGAGCGTTCAACAGAGATCAACTCGGGTTTTCCTGTTGCTCCCATCTGGAGGAAGTAGAGTTTTGAACTGCGTGTCCGTGCAGGTTCCTTTGTGGCTCCATCGGTGGGAGAAGTCTCAGGCTGGGTTTTAACAGGGGATACCGGTGGAGGGGAGGGTTCCTTGCTTTCCGGCGATGGTTCTGGTGTTTCCGGTTCTGGGAGGGGCGAAGGTTCCGGCTGAGGAAGGGATATTTCAGGTTTTCGATAGTCTCCTCCAAACCGGTCTGCAATAAATTGAGGGAGATTAATACGGGATCCGATATATACAACGGCAACGAGGGATAACAGAGCAATCCAGAATACGATACCGAAGGAAGGTTTTGTTTGTTTGGCCATACTTATTTAAGTGTCGGTAACAAAGAGTGTGGATTTGACAGTGGTATAAAAAGTACGTATAGTTTCCCCTATGATGGAGTTAAAGGGTATCTCTGCTTCTCCCGGAATTGTGACCGGCAAGGCCTTTCTATACTTAGACGATAATCCTCCTATTCCGAAGTACGATATTTCCCCTGCTATCATTCCTCTGGAATTAGAACGGTTTGAAGAAGCCCAGGATAAAGCTATCCGCGAACTAGAACTATTAAAAAAAAGGAAAAAAGAAGAAATCTCTACCGATACATTACGGTTTTTAGATTCTCATCTTATGATGCTCCAGGATCCGGAATTTAAGGAAACAATTGTAAAGGAACTCCATGCGCAACAGAAGAATATCGAATGGGTCGTTCAAAAAACGATCCAATCTTTTATTGAAAAATTAGAAAACACGCAAGACCCGTATATTCGGGAACGAACAGCAGATATCAATGATGTAACCCGTAGAGTGTTGAATCACCTGCTGCATCGGGAAAGTATTTCCCTCGCAGATATTTCAGAAGAAGTAATTCTGGTGGGGAAGGATTTAATGCCTTCAGAAGCTATTGCTATGAACAAGCGGATGATTCGGGGCATCGCGATGGATGAAGGTGGAAAGACTTCTCATACTGCTATTCTGGCAAGAGCTTTTGAGATTCCTGCGGTTCTTGGTCTGGTAGAAATTACAAAGCACGTTCATACGGGCGATGAGATCTTAATAGACGGGAACCGGGGTATTGTAATCATTAAACCGGATAAAGCAACAAAAGCCGCATATGAAAGGACCCTTAAAGTTCGAACCCGTCGGGAGGTGGAACTCCTTCGCCTCAATGAATTACCCGGGGAAACGAAGGATGGTAAACTCATCAGCTTGAAAGGGAATATAGAAATTCCCGAAGAAGTTGAAGCTTTGAAA
>JAGODW010000109.1 GCA_017998025.1 Spirochaetales bacterium | reverse complement strand
GGAGATTCTCATTCTTCAAATAGGGGTTCGATTCCCCTAGGGACTATCAAACTGGCGTAATGCCGGTTTTTTTTTGAGATGGAATGTATAAATATACAGAAAAACTGTAAATTTAATCAGGAGGAGTCTGTGTCTGAATCAGCAGCCCTCGTTCTAAGGGGAGGCGGAGTATTTTATGGAGAACCCTTTGGATATCCTGCGTCCTATCCGGAAGAGCTGACCTGTGAAAAAACAGAAGGAACAGGAGAAGTTGTCTTTAACACAGGGATGTCCGGGTACCCTGAAATTCTTACCGATCCTTCCTATACAGGACAGATCATTGTAATGACCTATCCTCTTATAGGTAATTATGGGATAAGTCCCGCATGGAATGAAGGAGGTCCGGAAAAAGGCGTAACAAGAAGGAAGATAAAGGCTTCTGGATTTGTGGTGAAGCATCTCTATCGAGGACCCGTTCCTGCAGGGAGGAATTCACTCGATGAGTTTTTGCAGCAGCAGAGGATCCCGGGAATCACCGGGGTCGATACCCGGCGAATAACTCTCCATGTTCGAGATGCGGGTTCTTCCACCGGTATAATTGTTCGGATACCAAAAGGGAGAAGAGAACTTAGTCATAAACAATTAGAAGTTGTGAATGCCTCTTTATTGGATTTCCCCTCTATGGAAGGTAGAAATTTGATTTCCGAGGTGGGTACAGCGAGAGCGGAAACTATCCATCGAGAGGGAAAAAAACACATTGTATTGATCGATTGCGGCACAAAGGCAGGTATCGTAAACCAACTGGTAGCCGCAGGGGCAAGAGTTTCTGTCTTACCTTCCGGAAGCGGATATGGAGAAGTACTTAATCTAAAGCCCGATGGGGTACTGTTTTCTAACGGACCAGGCGATCCAGCTGTTCTATCACCTCAGATAGAATTATGTGCTAAGTTGATTGGGAAGGTTCCTGTTTTCGGTGTCTGTTTGGGGCATCAGTTAATCGCTCTGGCTATGGGAGGCCGTACATACAAGATGCCTTTTGGACACCATGGAGTAAACCACCCGGTGGTGGACCTTAAAGATACACGTGTGTATGTAACATCTCAGAACCATGGATTTGCCGTAGAGCCAAACTCCCTTCCTAATGGACTTAAGGTTTGGATGAAAAATGCGAATGATAACACGGTGGAAGGCTTGTACCACGAAAGCCTTCCGGTACTTTGTGTACAGTTCCATCCGGAAGCCTGTCCGGGTCCCTGGGATACTCGCTGGATTTTTCAAGAATTTCTACAGAAAACCTGAGGAGTCATTTGATGCCAGCCCGCAAAGATCTAAAAAAGATTCTTATTATTGGTTCTGGTCCTATAGTAATTGGACAGGCCTGTGAGTTCGACTATTCTGGTACCCAGGCTGTCCTTGCCTTAAAGGAGGAAGGGTATAGAGTGGTTCTCGTAAATCCGAATCCAGCCACTGTAATGACTACTCCCGGTCTTGCAGATACCATCTATCCCGATCCCCTTGATCCAGGATACGTAGAAGAGATTATCCGAAAAGAACGCCCCGATGCTTTTCTCCCCACAATGGGGGGGCAAACAGGATTGAACTTAAGCATCGATCTGCACACTTCCGGAGTGTTGGATCGGTATGGAGTGGAAGTGATTGGTTCTTCCATCGATGCTATTCGCAAGGCAGAAGATAGGGGCTTATTCAAAGAACTGGTAACAACTCTCGGACTGGAATCTCCCCGCTCTCGGGTGATTCACAGTTTAAAGGAGGCACTGGGGGCACTGCCTGAGATCGGGATTCCTTTTATTGTACGGCCTAGTTTTACCCTGGGGGGAAAAGGAGGAAGCATTGTTCGAAGGAAGGAGGACATTGAACCAATTATAGAGCGGGCATTACTGGAAAGTCCTACTCAGGAAGCCTTGATTGAAGAGTCGCTCCTCGGCTGGAAAGAATTTGAACTGGAAGTAATGCGGGATAGAAAGGATAATGCAGTAATCGTGTGCTCAATTGAAAACATTGATCCTATGGGAGTCCATACCGGAGATAGTATTACGATAGCTCCTATTCAGACTCTCTCCGATGTTGAGTATCAAGCCATGCGAACCGCTGCTATCCAGATCCTCCGGGGGGTGGGGATCGATTGCGGGGGTTCCAATGTTCAGTTTGCATTCAACCCGGAAACGGGAAGAATGATAGTGATTGAGATGAACCCGCGGGTATCCCGGTCCAGTGCCTTAGCCAGTAAGGCCACAGGATTTCCTATTGCACGATGTTCTGCACGGTTAGCGGTAGGGTATACCCTGGATGAAATTGTAAATGAAATTACCGGTAAAACAGCGTCCTGCTTTGAACCAGCGCTGGATTACTGTGCCATAAAGGTTCCTAGATTTGAAATAGAGAAATTTCCGGAAAGCTACCGGGAATTGGGTACCCAGATGAAATCAGTGGGGGAATCCCTCGCTATGGGGCGGACATTTCTAGAAGCGTTAAACAAAGCAATCCGGGCTGCTGAGTTTGGATTTGAAGGGTTAGAAGAAATCTCTGCAGATCCGGATGAACTGGAACGGATGGTGAGTACCCTTCATCCCCGGAAGATCTTTGCAGCCTATACGATTTTAAAAGAGAGTGGAGAAAAAATAATTCCTGAGCTTGCTCGAAAGACAGGATACGATCCGTTCTTCCTCTATGAGATGCTCCAGCAGGCTCAATTGGAACAGAAGATAGCGAAAGAAGGATTCACATCGGAGAATCTCAGGAAGGCGAAGAGTTCTGGATTAAGTGATAAGAGACTGTCCAGGGTATGGGGTGAGTCCTCTGAGGGAATCTTCAACCGACGGAAGGCAGAAGAAATCCATAGAACGTACCACTTTGTAGATACCTGTGCGGGTGAGTTTGAAGCAGCGACCCCGTATTTCTACTCCTCCCATGGAGAAATTGACGAAGGAACCCCGTTGCAGGATCCTATTGTGATTCTGGGAAGCGGCCCGAATCGTATTGGGCAAGGTCTTGAATTCGATACCTGTTGTACCCTTGCCTCCTTTGCGTTCCGGGGCCTGGGCCGAAAAACGATTTTGATTAATTCAAACCCTGAAACTGTTTCTACCGACTATAACGTATCAGACCGTCTTTACCTGGAACCGCTGACTCTTGAAGATGTTCGGGAGGTCCTTCACAAGGAAGGAGCAAGACAGATAATCGTGCAGTTAGGGGGCCAGACTCCGTTGAATATGGCAGAAGCCCTGGAAGGAGAAGGGTATGAAATTGTAGGTACCGCTGTTTCTTCTATCAATGCTACGGAAGATCGAGGATTATTCACTCAACTGATTTCCCGCTTAGGACTTCGACAGCCTAAAAATACAATGGCCGCATCATCGGAAGATATTTGGAACGCAGTAAAAAACATCGGATATCCGGTTCTTTTGAGGCCTTCCTATGTGCTGGGAGGACGGAGTATGTTCATTGCTTACTCGGATGAAGAGTTGAACGAATTTTTGCGCCGGAATCCTCGCATGACAGGCGAACGACCGATCCTGGTAGACCAGTTTCTGGAGGATGCTTTTGAGTACGATGTAGATGCACTCTCCGACGGTGAAAATGTGTATATCGGGGGAATTATGGAACACATCGAGGCTGCCGGTATTCATTCAGGGGATTCTGCCTGTGTATTTCCAGCGTATAAATCAGAGCCAGAGATACTTGAGGAAATGATCGAAGCTACCGTTCAAATTGCCCGTTCCATTCAAGTGAGAGGATTCCTCAACATTCAGTTTGCAGCTAAGAATGGACTCCTATACATATTGGAAGTCAATCCACGCGCTTCCCGAACAGTGCCCTTTATATCAAAAGCTTCGGGAGTGAATCTGGTAGAGAGCGTGGTAAAAATCTGGAGCGGCATTGATCTCAAAAAACAAGGACTGGTTGGGAGGAATGGTATCGGGGTAGGAACCTGTATTTCAGGTTGGGCTGTAAAAGAGGCTATGTTCTCCTTTGATCGACTGACCGATGTGGATCCTATTCTAGGCCCGGAAATGAAATCTACGGGTGAGGTAATAGGACTGGGACAAACCTTTGGAGAGGCGTTTGCCAAGGCAGAACTTGCAGCAGGTACTATTCTCCCTACTAAAGGTAGAATATTTGTTTCGGTTCACCAGGATGATAGAAAGGCCATCCTCCCTATTGTGCAGGATCTGGAAGCCCTGGGATTTCAAGTTTCTGCTACACGGGGAACAGCAGACTTTTTGTTTGAAAATGGGATTTTTCCTGAAGTGATTTTAAAGATTCATGAGGGGCATCCCAATATTATCGATCATATGCGTACAGGAAGAATTCAGCTCCTGATCAATACCCCCCTGGGCAAGTATTCTCAAAGGGAAGATGGGTATATGCGGATTGAAGCTGTGAAAAGAAAGATACCCTATACCACAACTACTTCTGCTGCCTGGGCAGCCGTTGAAGGTATTCGGTATCTTCTGCAGGGGAAAAAGATACCGATACCTCTTACCTCTACCTTTGTATCAGGATAAAGGTGTTGTAGTAGTAATCAAGACTATCCACCAGGGCTTCCCAGGAAGCTTCTACAATGTTTTCATGCACACCTACTGTGTCCCAGGTATTCTGGTGGTGGTCTGTAAAGGAAATAAAAACCCGGACTTTAGCGGCGGTTCCTGCTATCTCTGGATTTAAGACCCGCACTTTATAATCGGTAAGGCTTATATCCTTAATAAAGGGGTAGAAGTGAGTGATAGCATCCCGAAGCGCACCATCCAGAATTTCCACAGGGCCGACCCCAACCGCAGCTCCCATAACATCCTTCCCATTAAGCCGGAGGAAGATTCGTCCTACGGTTTTCGAAGGACTTTCCCACGTCTTATAGGACTCCAGATGGTAGTTGTTTAGTTCAAATAAGGGTTTATAGATTTTTAATACCTTTCGAATTAACAGATCAAAAGATGCTTCCGCGGCTTCATATTCGTACCCTTTTCCTTCCCGATCTTTAAGAATTTGAACTAGAGCTTCAACTTCTTCGGAGTTTTTGTCAAAATTCCCGTATTTTGAGAGCTTGTCTAGAATTGTAGACTTACCGGCCAGTTCGGAAAGGAGAATTTTCCGCTCATTTCCTACCACATGGGCAGGGATATGTTCCATCAGGGAATCGGCCTTAGAGAGAACATCCGCATGCTGACCTGCTTTATGACTGAACGCTGCCTCTCCCACATAGGGCTGCCTTTTATCCGGAATAATATTAGCTTTTTCAGTTACAAATCGAGCGATAGATGTGATCTTATGGATATGGGGAGCGGTTGAAGTCTCCTGATGCATCTTAAGGGTAAGGGTAGGGAGAATGGAGCATAGGTTTGCGTTCCCACATCGTTCTCCCCATCCGTTGATGGTTCCCTGTATATGTACGGCGCCCTCTTCAACAGCGAGCAGGCTATTAGCCACTGCATTTCCTGTATCATTGTGAAAGTGGACTCCCAGGGGAGATAGAGTGGATTGTGGAAGATCTTTTATGATTTCCATTACTTCCCTGGGAAGGGTTCCACCATTGGTATCGCAGAGTATAAGGCAGTCGGCTTTAGCTTCTGTGCCTGTCTTTAACACTTTTAGAGCATATTCAGAGTCGTCCTTGTATCCGTCGAAAAAGTGTTCCAGATCAAACAGCACCGTTCTTCCTTCCTGTTTCAGGTACGATATCGAATCATAGATCATCTCCAGATTTTCTTCTAATGTAGTACCTAACACCTTTTCTACATGGGCTTTCCATGTTTTGCCCACCAGGACGACAACTTCTGTTTCTGCCTGTAACAATGCCTGGATATGGGGATCCTTCCGAGCCGTGCGGTTTGGTTTTCGGGTAGAGCCGAAG
>JAGODW010000108.1 GCA_017998025.1 Spirochaetales bacterium | reverse complement strand
GACAGATACTACCCCTCTCTCAAGATCGAAAAGAAAGGAGCGATCCAGCGTACTAAGTATCCGCAGCCGGGCTTCGAGGGAAATATGAGAAGAAAGGTCTCCCACAACCCATACCGCCGGTTCCCCTTCCAGGAGAAATCCGTCTCCAGGATCTTCCCATCCTATAAGGGTTCTAACTTCACCCCCATAGTCGAAGGAAACTTCTGCAAAAATGCTGCCCGCAAAGAGTATAAAGAGCAAAAACCATAGGGTTTGATGCTTCATTCTTTTATACTAATAGAAATAAAGGGACTTTTCAAAGGGGATTGCATCTATTATTCTTTCAATAGGTTTCGAGTCTCTTCTAGATACTCTAGAGACTGATGACGGAAGTACGTTGAATACAGGGCAGCGTACTCACCTCCCCGGGAAAGGAGTTCTTCATGAGAACCCTCTTCAATAATTTTCCCATGATCCAGTACCAGAATCCGATCTGCATTTCGAACGGTAGAAAGACGATGGGCAATTACGATCGCTGTTCTTCCTTCCATTACCTCTGCAAGTCCCTCCTGAATTTTCACTTCGGTGAATGGATCAACACTTGCCGTAGCTTCGTCCAGGATAAAAATCCCGGGATTTTTCAGTACGATCCGGGCAAGAGTTACCAGTTGCCGCTGACCGTAGGAGATTCGACTTCCCCGCTCTCCCACCTCTGTATCCAGGCCGTCCGCCAGATCTTCCAACCATTCTCCCCTTGCAATATGGAGGGCAGCCTGCAATACCTCGGCATCTGAGGCGTTGGGAAGCCCGTACCGAATATTTTCCCGAACCGTTCCCCGAAACAGGAAAGGATCCTGCGTTACGTATCCGATCTGCCTGCGGTAAGAAGAAAGATCCAACGAACGGATATCTCTTCCATCGATAAGGATTTCCCCACCCTGGAATTCGTAAAACCGGGCAATTAATTTTGCCAGACTAGATTTTCCCGCTCCTGTATGCCCTACAATGGCCACCACTTCACCGGCATTCACCTGTAGAGAAAATCCATCCAGGACTCGCTCCTTATCCGAGTAGGCAAACACTACATTGCGAAATTCTATCGTCCCGGTAAGTCTTTCAATCCTCTGAGAATCTTTCTGTTTTACCGCGGAAGGATGATCCATCAGGGCGAATACCCTTTCTGCAGCAGAAAACCCGTCCTGCAGCTGGCTCCAGAAAGAAGAAATATTCAAAAGGGGCCACCAGAAGAATCCTACGGCTTGCATAAACAAATACCAATCTCCCGGGCTAAGGGTTCCCCCAAAAACCGCCTGGGCTGCAGCGTAGGCGATGAGGGCATTGGCAGAACCGGAAGTGATCCCCATTACAGGGAAAATTGTATTCAGTACCAACCCCCGCCTGAGTCCTACCCGGTAAGAAAGACGGTTATTTTTTTCAAAAGACTGAAAGAGTGCTTGTTCCCGGCGAAATGCTTTTGCCACCATAATTCCCGATACAGATTCCTGAATCTGAGAATTGATTTCTGCATTGGCCCTCTTTGCTTCGAGGGTAACTTTTCGGGCAAGCTTCCGAAAAGAGAGGGCAATTCCTGCTGCCAGAGGCGCCATTCCAATCAACATAATAGTCAATGAAGGATGTACAGAAAAAAGGAAGCCTGTCAGGAGCAGGATCATGAGAAACTGACTGAAAAACTCTGCCGTAAGGGTAACAACCGTAGAGAAATCCTGAGTATCAGATACGATCCTGGTTACGATTTTACCGGTAGCTTGTTCATCAAAAAAAGAAAGATCCTGATCAAGCGTTTTCTCGAAAACTGCTTTGCGTATATCGTAGACAAGATTCCCTACAATGATCGTAATTAACCGCTCGTAAAGATAGTTGAAAACCCAGTTCATTGCCCCCAGTGCAGAGACAGCAATCGCTGCTCCGATCAGGATCCCCCACCCTTTTATCTCCGCAACCCAATCAATAACCTTAGCAATAAGGATGGGCGAAAGAGCCCCCAGGAACGACATACAGAGCAGGGAAAAGGCGGTAAAAATAAGACGAACCCAGTAGGGGCGGAAAAACCGGATCATCCGCCGGATTAGTTCGCTATCAGAATACGTGCGGTCGTACGACTCCGTATCCAGACCATCCAGAATGTATCCCATAGTTCCGTTTCCTCTATACCTTTCCCCGGGGCAGTCGGACGAAAATGCTTCGGTACTCATCGGAAGTTTCCAGTAATTCCTCGTGAGTCCCCAGAGCAACCAGTTCCCCCTTCTTAAGCACAAGGATAAGATCTGCCCATCGGATCTGACTCAACCGATGAGTAATGATAAACGTCGTCCGATTCCTGCTTACATTCCGCATCGCTTTTTGAATCTCATCCTCGGTTCGGCTGTCGATTGCGCTGGTAGAGTCGTCCAGAATTAAAATGCGGGGATCCGTTAGAAAAGCTCGGGCAATAGCGATCCGCTGCCGTTGCCCTCCTGAAAGCATTACACCCCTGTCTCCCACCAGGGTATCGTATCCGTCCTTAAAGGAAAGGATAAACTCGTGTGCCTGGGCCTGTTTTGCCGCTTCTATAATCTCTTCTTCCGAAGCGTCTTCCTTTCCAAAGGCAATATTCTCCCGAATGGTACGGGAAAACAAGAAAATGTCCTGCTCAATAAATGCGATTTGAGACCGCAGACTCGCCAGGTTCCATTCCCGTGCGTCGATCTCATCAATTCTAACGGATCCTACCACAGGATCGAATGTCCGGTTGATCAGCCGGGTTAAGGTAGTCTTCCCTGCTCCTGTTCCCCCTACCAGAGCAACGGTTTTTCCTGGATCTACAGAAAAGTTGATTCTTCGCAACACCAGCGCACCATCATAACTAAAAAACACTGTATCAAATTCAACAGATCCCTCGATCCTCTTCTGAACACCTTGTAGATTCTGATCCAGCTCTGTCTTTGTATTGATGATTTCCAGAATCCTCCGTGCGCTGGCTAATCCATGCTGGACAGTATTTACGGAGAATAGGGAGGTATACGTTACAAACCGAAATGTACTGAATAGCCCCATGAATCCTATCACCGTACCCAAACTGATAACACCCGTTTTCCATAGATAGAGACCATGAAACAATGCACCGCCCCACATGAGGGCAAATACCAGCATCGGCCAGTACCTGGCCTGGATGATTCCCTGTTGAATAAAGTAATCTCGAAAGATCCGTACATTGGAAAGAAACTTCTGCAGCTCGAATCTCTCCTGCACATTCGACTTTACGGTAGCAATACCGGTTAAGATTTCTTCTACTTCAGCACTGATCTTTCCATGCTGTTCCTGCTGTGCCAGACTTACCGGTTCCAGCCTCCGGTTGTAATCGACCAGAGTGATCCCAATAAGCACTGAGAACAGTACAGGGATCAAGAGAAGCCGAAAATGGAGGTTCCCGATCATCACCATGGGGATAAGATAGGCGAGGAAAGAATCTACAATTAACATAAATCCAGGACTGAACATCAAGTTCAACGCATGCACATCGTACGTTGCCCGGGCCATCAGGTCCCCTACCCGTTGTTTACCATGGAAGGTCTGGCTTTTTTCTAACAGTGAAACGTAGTATTCTTCCCGGCAGTCTCGTTCCAACCGCTGGGCAAGAGTTTCAATGCTATAGTTTCGGACAAGACCCGTGAGTCCCTGCACCACAGCAGAAGCTACAATAATCAAAACGAGAGGCAGAAGTGTGCTGCTTTCTCCAGGGCCCAGGAGTATTCGATCAAAAGACTTCCCTATGTATACCTGGATATTCCCATAGGCGGTATTATTCACAAGGGAAGCGAAAATCATTAGAATCGGGAGATGGGAATACCGCGCTACATGGGAAAGGATCCATTTCCCTGCACTCTTCCGGTTATAGGGATAAAAATTCTCAATATGAAATTCTCGTAATAGAACTTCCATACCGTTGGAATATATCCAAAACCCCTGTGAAAGGAAAGCTCCCTTGATTCAACGATGATTCATTAGGTAAAATCTCCTCCCATGCATCAGATCATGGAAAGTATAAACCTATACATTACCTATGCGCCCCTCGCAGCTTTTATTATGTTAATTCTCGCAGGGCTTAACCTGCCTTTTTCCGAAGATCTTATTATTATAACCTCCGCTCTTCTGGCCCGGACTAACAATGAAATCTTGCTTAATCTTTATATCGCTCTATTAGCCGGTGCAATTATCAGCGATCACATGGCCTATTGGATTGGGAACCGAATCGGTCACGGATTACGGAAAAAAAACTTAGACAAATTTCTTACTCCTGCACGGTTGGATACGGTACACCACTATGTCAAAAAGTATGGCATTTTTTCCTTTATCGTCTGTCGATTCATTCCCTTCGGGGTAAGAAATACTCTCTTTATAAGCGCAGGAATTATGCGGATGCGGTATGCCCTCTTTACCTTATTCGATACCATAGCTGCTCTGATCAGCGTAACCACTCTCTATTTTCTTTTCTACCATTTAGGATCTGCAATAGAACGTCCGTTTCACATTATAGGCATTATTCTTTTTATCTTGCTTCTCACCCTCATAACGATGGGAGGTTTAAAATTGTATCGGCTCTGGAAGCATTCGCTGCATTCTCAAAAACCTTCTACGAATACTAAGTTCTCAAACGATACACAGGCAAAAACATCGGATACTTCCCTATAGTAGTTCTATTCGAATTGAATCAACACCTTCTCCCCATTAGCCAGATTCAGGGCAGGCTTTCGTAGCCTATGGCGTCCCTCCATTCGGTAGGGGGACTGATCGGAAACCGCATCGGGATCGACAATTTCTAGAAAGATACCTTTGAAGGACCGGGAAAGGGTAAATACGTGGTGATCCTTGTCTCCCAGGGTCGGCAGCACCCGATCTGGATGATTGAACGGAATCTTTGCCCCGATTCGAAGGGAACAGGAATAAGCCTGCGATCTATCCAGGATAGTGTCCCATACGAGGACCTTCAGGGGCCGGAACAATTTCCCTATTCCATAGGCAAGCGCAAGAACACAGAGCAACAGGATAAGTCCGAAAATCCCATAGAGGAGTTCTTTCGGAAGACTTAAGGAAATAGCCCAGCGACCTATCAAAGCCGCTAAACCCGTATTAGCCTCTGAATCCGTATCAGGTCCCGTTTGCGTATCCTTTTCCAGATATTCTGGTATCTGAACATCGGAAAGTTCTGCATCCGTCTCCTGTAGAACCGACCCTGGAACTGCCCGGGCAATGTGCTGCGCATCCGTTTCCTTTCCTATGCCGATTACATAGATAAACCATCCTGACTGAGAAATCTTTTTTCCTGTCTCTCGAAATCTTTCATCAACGGATAGATCTTTTCCATAATAGGGACTGGATTTTGGAGGGGTATTGTTTCCGTCCGTAATAAAAAGAATCTGAGTATTCTGTGCGTCTGTGTCTTCTTTGGTTTGAGAAAGAAGGGTAAACAGATACTCCAGAGCGGATCCGATATCAGTATAATCGTCATCCGCCTTCAGCATATGGATACGTTCCAGCAAGGTTTGCTTATCAGACTCCTCTACTATTTGCTCTGAAAAGACCTTCCGGGGAGTATTGCCAAACAATACCAGCGTAACTCGATCTCCGGGACCCACTACACGGGCAAAAATATCCCGTTCCAGGTAACTTTTTACAGCCTGAAATTTCCCTTCTTCGTTCATGCTTCCGGATACATCCAGAATAAGAACAATATCCTTTTCCTCCGCAAAAGCTTCTGAAATGAGCAGGATCAGGGACAGAAGCAATATTCCACGGAGTACCCGAGTATTCATGATCCGCCTCCTTTTCCTACTAAGTATACCGTACGTGGTCTGCTCTTTTCCAATCCGAATATTCTGATGTACTAT